>QIAR01000605.1 GCA_003225595.1 Acidobacteriota bacterium
CAGATAAGTATGAGGTCTATGACTCTGGCGGCATCGGCGAGCTCGACGTCCGCGCGCTCTTGAAACAGTATGGCGAGAGAAAGATCGCCAACGATCTCTCCTCAGCTTGGCAAGGTGGAGCTTACGTTACGTTCAGGCGGGCAGGCAAAGAGGCTGCGTCCAGCGCGAGCACGGCAGATTTAGCACTCTTATATGTATCACGCTGGAAGACGTCGAAAGCGGCAGAGAGCTTCGCTGCTATCTATGCGGCGGCAGTCCAAAAACGTTATCCGAGCGCAACGATAAAGCCGGCAGCACCCTGCTCGGGAACGTTGTGTCCTATTTCAGCGACCCAGGCCTCTACCGAAGAAGGCCCTGTGATTGTGGAGCAGTGGCCAGACAACACAGTAATCGTTTCCGAGAGCTTCGATACAACTACTGCCGCCAAGCTGCGCGACGCGGTGCGGCATGGCGACCCTGAAATGCACGCTGCTGAGATGCATGCAGAAGACATGCAGCAGCGTGAGCTTAACTTCCGGCTCTATGACTTGCCCGCGTTTCAAGCGTTTCAGGCAGAGTTGGGAGAGAAAATTGTGCACACGCTCGAGCAGAGAGCGCGACAGCGGTAAGCCATAGTTGTTATCACTCTGCGCGTGAATAAAAGCCAGCACAAGGTCAGCGTCTTTCCACGGACACTGCTCTGGATGTTTGCGCGACACCAGGGTACTCGGCGGGAGCAGCTTTGCCACTTCTTGCCTGATATCACTCTACTCAAAAACTGGCGCATGCGTGCAGCACCGTGGAAGAGCGGCCCTTCAGGGCCGCGAAACCCGTTCCGAATCAGTGACACCTTTAGCCGCTGTGGCAACGATTTGTCGCGCAGGCGCGTTTCTCCGCAACCTCTTTGGGCACTCGGACTGAAGTAGCACCCACAGATCTACAACGCTCCCAGCCACTTCACTGGCAGGTATGCTGCGAGCGCGCTTGCCAGGCGCTGGTCGGCGGTGATGAACTCACCCTTGATTGTGATCGCTAGCGCGACATAAAGACCGTCGTAGATTGTGCGGCCAAAATTAGAAGCAATGGCCAGCGCTTCCGGCAACAGGCCCAGCGAGGGTACGGTCGCAATGCCACGCTCTTGCATGGAAGCGATGGCAACCTCTGCGGACGTCCGGGACTGCCTTCCCCGGCGGACCGCTTTCCACAACACATTGCCAAATTCTGGCCAAAAGATGTCGGGCACAATCAGGCGGATTTCGTTGGCCGTGTAACTCTCCAGCAACCGGAAGGCTTCGGGGATGAAACGCTCCTCAGTAGCGGGCAGGACCCATTTCGCCGCCACGCTCACATCGGGGATAAATGTGTTCACCGCTCCCGGTCCTCGCGCACCATTTGTTCAGCCGAGGGGAAAGGGCCGGAGGCCAGGGGTCTCTGGGACGACAGCGCGCGCATCTTTTGCAGAAACTGACGACGCTTCCTGAGCTCGTCGGCGGTCGGAACATTCTCCTTGAGCAGCGTTATGACCTCGGCCGCAATCGACTTACGGTTGTGTCGCGCCTGTTTGCGCAAGGCATCGTACAGATCATCGGGAACGTTTTCCACATAGAGTGTGGCCATAGGGGTAACCTATGGAAATTCTAGCATACCCATAGGAACAAGCCCTTGTACCCTTCCTTGACACTCTCTCGTACCCCCTTTATTCTCTAAAGTTGCTCCCTGGAAATTTGCGCCGTTGGGCGTGCCCCGCGGGCCTTCGCGGTATCAGTAAGTTGGGGGCGCGGAGGTTCCCATGTTCATCGAAATCAGAGCGTTGGAACTCCATCCCATTCATTTTGAGGAGGAGTTCGGGCCGGGTGGGATCGATTTGGGGGATGATATCCGCCAGCGCGGTTCCCTAAAGGCTAACGGGCGCGCGGACCTGGTTGAAGAACATCACGGTAAGCGCCAGAGAATAGAAGACATACGGCTTCAGGGGAGTTTTTTCACCAGCCTGGAGATGGCCTGTGCCCGCTGCCTCGAACCGGTCGTCCATGATGTAGCCCGCAATTTCGACCTGCTGTATCGTCCGCTGGGAACCGACGCCGGCACACCAGAACGGTCCGTCAACGCAGCCGATACCGAGATCGGTTACTATCAGGGAGAAGGTCTGCTGCTGGAGGATGCGCTACGCGAGCAGGTGTTGCTGGCGCTCCCCTTGAAGGCGATTTGCCGGGAAGACTGCAAGGGTCTGTGTCCGCACTGCGGATTGAACCTGAATGTGGAGCAATGCTCTTGCGCCGAACCGATCGAAGACCCGCGATGGTCGGCGCTGAAAGAGATCCGTGACAAGCTTGATCACTGATCGGAATTGCGGCAGGGTCACGCCGCGGCCCTATTAAAGGAATTTCTCATGGCGAATCCAAAACGGCGACATTCACAGAAGCGCACCAGCACCCGGCGCGCCCATGATGCGCTTTCCAAATACTCACTCTCCGAGTGTCCGAACTGTCACGAGCGCAAGCTGCCGCATCGTGTCTGCCCCAAATGCGGCTACTACAAAGGCCGCGAAGTGATCGAGGTCAAGGAGACCAGCTAAGCAGCCGCCCGCAGGGCGATCATGCCAAGCACCATAGCCCTGGATGCGATGGGTTCGGACCGCGCTCCCAAACCGGAAGTTGAAGGCGCGATCCAGGCGGCTCGTCATTATGGCGTGAGTGTGCTCCTGGTTGGCAGAGAGGCGACGATTATTTACGCCGAACTGGCCCGCCACCCCAGCGCGGCGGAACTTCCCATAGAAATCGTGCATGCCAGCGAAGTCATTACCATGAATGACAAGGCGGCGCGGGCAGTGCGTTCCAAGCGGGATTCTTCATTGCGCGTGGGCTTGCGGCTGGTGCGCGAAGGACGGGCCGCAGGTTTCCTAACTGCGGGGAATACTGGCGCCGCGATGGCCACAGCAAAGATGGTGCTCGGTGCGCTCCCGGGCGTGGATCGTCCAGCGCTCGCGGCCGTCTTCCCGACTGCGCTAGGCACGGCAGCAATCTTGCTCGATGTCGGCGCCAATGTAGATTGCAAACCGGAAAATCTCGAACAGTTCGCGGTAATGGGCGAGATTTACTGCCGCAGTATTTTCGGTACGAAGCGTCCTCGAGTTGGGCTGCTATCTATTGGTGAAGAAGAGACGAAGGGTAACGACCTGACGCGCCAGTCCTATCAGTTGCTCAAACAGCTTCCACTTCTTTTCGTCGGCAATGTCGAGGGACGCGACCTGTACAACGGTAGTGTAGACGTAATCGTGACCGATGGTTTTGTGGGCAACGTGGCGCTCAAGGCTTCCGAGGGTGTTGCCAACCTGGTCCGCTATGCCCTGAAGGAGGCATTGAAAGCGACCATCACGCGCCAGGTGGGGTACATGCTTTCGCGGAGCGCCTTCACTGATTTCAAGAAGCGTATTGATCATACGGAATACGGTGGGGCGCCGCTGCTCGGGGTGAAGGGCGTGTGCATCATCACCCATGGTTCGTCAAACGCCAACGCGATTAAGA
>QIAR01000604.1 GCA_003225595.1 Acidobacteriota bacterium
TAATGCGCAGCGGATCGCCGGCTATTATGACGAGGAAAAGAAATCGATCTCCCTACTGAACTGGGTTCCGCTCGAACGCCAGCGGCCCATCCTGGCGCACGAATTGACCCATGCGCTACAGGACCAGAACTACGACCTGAAGAAATGGATAAAAGCAGGGCAGCCCGCCTCGCCGTCAGCGGACAAAAAGGAGGGGGCATCCGAACTTGAGGACGGTGAGAGCACAATCGCACGGCGCGCTGTAGTGGAAGGTCAGGCAATGGTGGTTTATGTCGACTACCTGCTCTCGGCCTTTGGACGCAACATGCAGAACACACCGGGTGTGCTTTCCTGGATCGAGGATCCCGCGGTTACCGCTGTGATCGATAGCGAACGTCTTCATGATGCGCCGATGGTTCTTCGCGAAACCGGCACGTTTCCTTACCGCGAGGGTCTTATCTTTGAGGGCGAGCTTCTGGAGAAAGGTGGCAAACGCATGGCCTTTGCGGGCGCGTTCGCGCGACCGCCGCGCAATACGCATGAAGT
>QIAR01000607.1 GCA_003225595.1 Acidobacteriota bacterium
AGGCGTCGGCTGCAATACTTGTCACGGGCAGGTGGATCGTATGCCGCTCATGTATCAGTACGCCTCGCTGCAAATGGAGTGGTGTCTCAATTGCCACCGCGCGCCAGAAAAATATTTGCGCCCGCGCGACCAGGTGTTCAACATGCGTTATGAAGAGCCGTCGAGCGACAAACCGGAGACCGTGGACGGAAGAGACTACATCGACCAGCTGTCTCTGGGGCGTGATCTGAGAAATAAGTACAAGCTGCGCACCGAGCGCGACATTACTAGTTGTTCCACTTGTCACCGGTAATGCGTTTCGTCGTAAAGAATCAAGTGGCACCTCGAAGTTCGCAAGAATCCGCCGGCAATGAGAAATCGCGATGAACATATTTCGATGAATATGGACGAACAGAACAGAAAGCGACGCGGCGAGGACGTCTCTTCCGGCAAGAAGAGCACGCTGGACCTGCAGGCCGTCAAAGCCACGATCCAGCAGACCAGAGGTCCGGAGTATTGGCGGAGCCTCGAGGAGCTGGCCGGTAGCCCGGAGTTTCAGGAAATGATGCACCGCGAGTTTCCCAAGGGCGCTTCGGAGTGGCTGGATTCGGTGTCGCGGCGCGGATTTCTGAAACTGATGGGCGCGTCGCTGGCACTGGCCGGGATGAGCGGCTGCACCAAAATGCCGCTCGAGCCCATCGTCCCCTACGTGAAGCAGCCGGAAGAAGTCGTTCCCGGACGTCCGATGTTCTACGCGACGGCCTTCACTCTCGGCGGATATGCGACTCCAATCCTGGTGGAAAGTCATCTTGGACGGCCGACGAAGATTGAAGGAAACCCGGAGCACCCCGTCCGCCTGGGCGGGACGGATGTGTTCGCGCAAGCCTCGCTACTCGGCCTCTATGATCCCGATCGTTCGCAGACGATCACGTATCTCGGGGATGTGCGTTCCTGGAGCGCGTTGGTGGAGGCCATCCGCGGGCCGTTGAATGTACAGAAGACGCTGCAGGGAGCGGGAATCCGCATCCTGACGCAGACGATCTCGTCGCCCACGCTGGCAGATCAACTTCGCGGGTTGCTGAAAATTTATCCGCAAGCCAAGTGGCATGTGTACGAACCGGTGAACCGCGACAATGTGCTGGCTGGCGCGCGCATGGCATTCGGCCAGCCGGTGGAAACACGGTACATGCTGGAAAATGCGGACGTCATTGTGTCGCTCGACGCGGATTTCCTGTACGCAGGCTTCCCCGGCTTCACGCGATACGCGCGTGAGTATGCGACCCGCCGCAATCCCGACGCGAACATGAATCGTCTCTATGTGGTCGAGAGCACGCCCTCTTCGACGGGTGTGAAGGCGGACAATCGGCTGCCGTTGCGGGCGGTCGAGATTGAGGGATTCGCGCGGGCGCTGGCAACGGCAATAGGAATCAATGGCGTGAATGCGGGAAAATCAGCGTCGAGCAATGAGCAAGCCAAGTTCATTGCTGCGATCGTGCGCGATCTCCAAGACCATCGCCCTGGATCAAGCGTGGTGATCCCTGGTGAACACCAGACGCCCGCGGTGCACGCGCTGGCGCATGCCATGAATGAGGCTTTGGGCAATGTGGGACGAACGGTGGTCTACACGGATCCGGTGAACGCGAATCCGGTCAACCAGACCGATTCGTTGCGCGACCTGGTGCAGGACATGAGGTCCGGCAAGGTGGATTTGCTCGTGATCCTTGGCGGGAACCCGGCATATGACGCGCCTGCAGATTTGGAATTCGCCGATGCGTTGAAGAACACGAAGATCCCGCTGCGCGTTCATCTTGGTCTCTACCAGGACGAGACCGCGGAACTTTGCCAATGGCATGTGAATGAGGCGCATTATCTCGAGGCTTGGGGTGATACCCGCGCTTACGACGGAACGGTCAGCATTGTGCAGCCGCTGATTGAGCCGCTGTACAACGGCCGGAGCCCCTGCGAGGTGGTTGCATTTTTGGCCGGGAAGTCCGAAGTCAGGGGACACGACTTGGTGCAAGCCTATTGGCAGAGGCAGCACGCCGGAGGGGATTTTGATGCCTTCTGGCGGCGATCGCTTCACGGTGGATGGATCGCTGGAACGGCCTTTGCGCCGAAGCAGATCACAGCCAAAGTCGCCAATCTTCCGTCCGCGAACTTCCCTCCGCAGAACGAGACCGATAACAGCATCGAGATCAATTTCCGGCGCGACCCCTCGATCTATGACGGTCGATTTTCCAACAATGGCTGGTTGCAGGAATTGCCTAACCCTCTCACCAAGATGACTTGGGACAACCCGGTGCTGGTCAGTCCAGCGATGGCGGATCGTCTGAACTTGAAATCCGAAGACATGGTCGAGTTGGAACTCCAGGGCAGGAAGATCGAAGCTCCGGTGTGGATCCAGGCGGGCCATCCCGACAATTCCGTGACGGTCTTTCTCGGCTACGGGCGCAGGCGTGCGGGACGAGCTGGGACGGGGGCCGGTTTCGACGTCTACCCGCTGCGTATGAGCGCGATGCCGTGGTTCGCCACGGGGCTGCGGATTCGCCAGATGGGCAGCACGTACAAACTGGCCACGACACAAGGCGAGCAAACCATGGAAACGCCGGTGGGTTCGCGTCCGCTGGTGCGTGAGGCTTCGCTGGAGGAATACAAGCAGCACCCTCGCTTTGCCACGGAAGAGGAACCGG
>QIAR01000606.1 GCA_003225595.1 Acidobacteriota bacterium
TGTGGCGCTTGACCCTGCAACGCTGCATGAACCCGGGCTGGCCGAAGGGTCATCCCTCTGCACGGGACGTCGATGCAGATCTTTCATCGCAGTACGAACACCATCTCCCGGGCAACGATCTTTGGCGCCGTATTCGTCATCGCGGCATTGTTCTGGGCGATGGCCGAGATTCAACGTTCTCCATACGTGACCTACTCCGGC
>QIAR01000176.1 GCA_003225595.1 Acidobacteriota bacterium
GATGCCGTGAATGCCGTGAACCGCATAGCGCGCGAGATGCTACCTGCCACAATCAGCACCAGCTTCCAAGGGACCGCGCAGGCCTTCCAGTCGTCTCTAAGCGGTCTGGGAGTGCTGCTGTTCATGGCGATTGCGGTTATCTATCTCGTGCTTGGTATCCTGTATGAAAGTTTCATTCATCCTTTAACGATTCTTTCGGGCCTGCCGTCAGCCGGGTTCGGTGCCTTGCTCACGCTGAAGCTGTTCCATTTGGAGCTGAACCTCTATGCATTCGTAGGGATCATCATGCTGGTGGGCATCGTCAAGAAGAACGCCATCATGATGATTGACGTGGCACTGGAGAAGCAGCGCGAGACAGGGGAGTCCGCAAGCGACGCCATTTATCAAGGTGCGCTGCTGCGTTTCCGCCCCATCATGATGACCACCATGGCGGCTCTGATGGGTACATTGCCGATTGCCTTGGGCTTCGGGGCCGGGGCCGAGTCGCGCCGCCCCTTGGGCCTGGCCGTGGTCGGCGGCTTGGTGTTCTCACAGCTCCTGACTCTGTATATCACTCCTGTTTTTTATATTTACATGGAATCCTTCCAGAATTGGTTTAGAAGGAGGAGAAAGCCCGAGCGCGCCATTGAGGAACAATTCACTCGCGAACCTGCCCTTGTGGGGAAGTCAGGCAAGTAAGGCGTTTCCATAGCACATCGGGTAACATGGCCCGATTAGTTGTGGGCCAACGTCTTGAACTTTACGCCATCGCAAACCGAAAACAATACCAGTGAAGCGGAGGCCACTCTGCCTCCCGCCCAGCCAATGCGCGCGTCCCAGAAGACTAGCGCCCCTGCTTGGTTCCACCTCATCATTCCGTCGGTCGCCGACCTGATTTTCGTCGTACTTCTTTTTTCGCTGGCCTACGGGTCGCTGGCACAAAGACTATTGAGCGATGCGGATATTGGCTGGCACATACGCAGTGGCCAGCAGATTGTGCGCGCACACGCCGCTCCGCTTAGCGATTCGTTTTCCTCAACCATGGGCGGGAAGCCGTGGTACGCCTGGGAATGGCTGTACGATTTGGCGATCGGCATCATCTACAGCAGCGTTGGGTTGAATGGCGTGGTCTTCTTGAGCGCCTTGATCATCACGCTCACGTTCTCTTATCTTTTCCGTTTACTGCTTGTGCGCGGGGCGAGTCTACCAATTGCCGTGGTTTTTGTGTTGCTCCCTGCTTCGGCTTCGACCATTCACCTTCTTGCGCGGCCGCACCTCGTGAGTTGGCTCCTGGCCGTGATCTGGCTGCAGATCCTGGACTCTTGCGAAGCAGATTCGATTGCACGCGGCAGGATAAGATCAATGGTCTTCTGGCTTCCGGCTCTGATGCTGCTCTGGGTGAATTTGCACGGCGGATTTTTGATGGGTCTTGTTCTACTCGGAATTTATCTGTTGGCTGCCGGAATACGATTTTTTTCACAAGGGGATGGTGCGCCGCGAGAGTTGACCGGCAAGTGGGCGAAAACTCTAGGTGCAGTAACCGGATTGTGCGCACTTGCGAGTTTCGCAAATCCCTACGGCTACAAGTTACACGTACACGTCTATCAATACCTGTCGAACCGATTTCTGATGGACCACATTGACGAATTCCTCTCGCCAAACTTTCACGGACTTCCTCAGAAATGCTTTGCTCTGCTCCTGCTGCTTTCGATGCTCACGCTAGCAATCAATCGCCGCCCACCTCGCTCCAGCCACTTGCTCGTAGTCCTGTTCGCAGCCTACGCCGGACTGTATGCCTCACGAAATATCCCAATTGCCTCGATTTTGCTAGCTTTGGTCATCGCGCCCCTGCTTTCGCAAGTGATCGCTGAATTGGCGGGACGCAATGAAATTTCATCCAGACTCCGTCAATGTTTGTCGCGCCTGCAGTCGTTCTCCGAGCGCGTGGGCAGCATGGAAATTCAGTTTCGGGGCCATCTCTGGCCAGCCATTGCTCTACTACTGGGATTTTGGGTTTGTTTACACCACGGCTGGCTGGGCTCGCGCCAGATCATGGATGCGCAGTTCGACGCGAAGCGCTTTCCGGTGCAAGCCGCCGAGGTCTTGGTTCAGCAGCCAGTGCACGAACCGGTGTTTAGCCCTGATTTATGGGGCGGATATCTGATCTACCGCCTGTATCCGCAATTGAAGGTTGTGGTCGACGACCGGCATGATCTATACGGGGAAGAATTCTTAAAGGATTACTTGAAGACCGTTCGGGTGGAACCGGGCTGGGAAAAGCTTCTGAACGAAAATCACGTGAACTGGATACTGATACCCGTGGGCTCCTCCCTATCGAGCATCCTGAAGGTAAAACCAGAGTGGAAAATCGTCCACCAAGATGAAGTCGCGATTCTTTTTTACCGGGCAGGAGAACGTTAGCCATCGCGACCTCGCCCGCGATTTTCAATTCGACAATCACAATCAAAATCGATAATTGCTTTTAGCGCGTGTCGATATTGAACCCCAGGATTGCGTGTACTTCCACCGGCTGATCGCTTCGCAGTACGGGCCGAAACTTCCAACTGGGTAGCGCTGCCAGAACCTTGGTGGTCATCTCCGAGGTTCCCGCCTCGAGCACCTGCACGTTTTTCAACGAGCCTGAACGGTCGAGAATGCACGCGATCACCAGTCGTGATTTGCTCAATCCGGCAGGCACGTCCGCACGCATCGCCTCAGGTGCAGTGAGATCTTCGGCATACGGATGGGCAGCGGAAGATGGATCGGCAAACTGCATGACCGCAGTACCGAGAGAAGTCGGAATGTAGATGGTGTAAACCTTGTCGCCCTTTAACGCGCCATAGAAATTGAACGCGCCTCCGGAACGTGAGGTCGCGACTACCGTAATGCCTGGCCCATGACGATCCTTGCCCGCCGAAGAACGCCCCGGAACACTCGGGTCAGCGCCGTTCGAGCCAAAACTCGGCAACGTAATCGTGCTTCCACCACGGACGGAAACGCCGGCCATTGCTGGTGATCCGCTGGTGCCGCTGCCTGCGCCCCCCGGGCCGGGATAGGGCGAGATGCCGCCGTGAGCGGTTGGATCTGATCCGCGTCCAATTCCTTCTTTGCCAGCGCCCGGGCCTTCACCCTGCAATCCGCTTCCCGAGCCATTCCCGCGACCAATGCCAGAGCCGCCACCAGATCCTCCCAACCCCGGCTTGTCTCCACCCCCGGGCGACATGGCCAGCGAGCCTGTTCCTCCGCTTCCTGGGACACCAACCTTGGAACCAGGTTTGCTGGAAAGAACAATTCCGGTGCCACCGCCGCTTCCACCTCCAGCACTGGGCGGCGCGACCACAGATCCGAGGTCCATAGGCCCACCTGCTCCATTCCCCTTACTGCCGTGTCCTCGGCCAGAAACCGAAGGGCCTCCGCCAATTGTGGGAGGCGGCGGAATTACATTCGCACTGCCCAGCAGTCCGCCGACGGCTTGCTTGTCGAGTGCGCGCCCCACTCCTTGTACTGGAGGAGGAATAACGTTCGTGCTTCCCAGCAGCCCGCCGACTGCTTGCTTGTCCACAGAGCGAGTTCCGGTTTGCACGGGAGGTGGAACGACCTGATTTTGGAGGTCAGTTATTTCGGCACCGCCGACTGAGCCCAAATCGCGGGTTACGTGGGTCGGCGGCGGCGCAATCACGCTCGGCGCGGGAAGCAGGAGCTTGGCATTGAGATTGGAATCCCGCTCCGGTGCGGAGACTGGCGGAGCTACCACATCTGCACTGCGTACCACAGGGACGTGCAGGGCCGCCAGCTCTCGTTGTGCGTCGGTTGGGGCAGGCGGAATGACGCCATCATTCATTGCTGGCGTGGTAAGTACTTTGTCACGAGAAAGCTCAGGTATCGGTGGGACCACTGCCACCTGTGGAAGCGCCGAAGTCGGCAGTGAACTCTTCAGACCCTCAGCGGGCGCCGGTCCCGGGATCGGCTTGATCGCGAGCAGATTGGCCACGGGCGAATCGGAGCGAGGCAGGTTGAGCTTGGGGGCATCCACTACGTTTTCGACGATGGAATTGCCGCGAGCCACACGAATGGTTTGGGTGCGATGGTAAGCCTCCTGACCGCCCCCGCGTCCAGAGCGCCCTGTCTGTGCTCCACCCGCGTCTTCGGTCCTGGGGAGTTCCTCACCAGAAAAATAAATCACTTCATACTTGGCAAGGGGGGGCGGAGTATAAGGCCGCATAGTCGCCAGTTTACCCGGCAAAACAATCGCGGCCAGGACCAGCCCGGCCTCCAACAGCCATGCAAGCAATATGCCGGGATAGGGAAACAGATCGGTGCGCGCCTCTCCTGCCAAGCGCGCGGAAGAGCGCCCCAGAGCGGGCCGGATCGCGGAGACAAACTCCCCCCATGGTGACGACCATTCCACCAGCAGTTTGGGAGCATCATTCATAGTGTCTTCGCGGTTCATTCGTCCGCCACACTGATTTCAATTTCGTCACCCACAACGGTGCCCGTGGCGCTCACCGTGTTCCCAGGCAGCTCCAGGACCGACCTCGCCCGTATGCGCACCGGCGCGATGCGCCATGGTTTCATATTCTCTTCCAAGTGTACGACCACCTTATTGCGATCAAGGTAGACCGCGTCAATAGGAAAGCGCATGGCGAACGTGTGAATGCCGCGGCATGGCACTATCCAGAGGCCGTGCCCGTTTCGAAAGCCTTGTGGATCGGCCGCCATCAGTCCGCGCAATCGCTTCCAGTACGTATCGGCCACCTTGAGTTCCGTCGCCAAATATGCATGGCGTGTGCGGTTGAGAGCATATCCATCGGAAACCGCACCCGCCATGAACATAGCTCCTGATCTTCGAAACACTGGTCTTCGCTTGTCCACTACCGGCCTGTCACCGCCCCGCCGGGCATAAGCGTGCGAATGAGTTGGATGACTGCCGGTCCTAGAGTAACGAAGATAATGGAGGGCAGAACAAATACAACCAGGGGAGGGACCATCTTGATGGTAGTTTTGGCGGCCCTTTCTTCCGCCCGCTGGCGACGTTCCGTTCGCAGCGAGTCCGAGTGTATACGCAGGGCCTGTGCCACACTGGTACCAAATCGATCCGTCTGCACCAGCGTGGCCACTAGAGAGCGAACGTCGTCAACCCCGGTGCGGACTGTCAAGTTGCGCAAGGCCTCCGCCCGAGGCTTGCCGGCGCGCATCTCAAGATTAACAAGATGAAATTCGTCACTCAGGTCAGGATGCGCATGCTGCAGGTCTTCGCCAACCCGCATCATGGCCTGGTCAAGAGCGAGCCCGACCTCAACGCAGATGACGGTGAGATCCAGGGCATCGGGAAGCGCCAGCCGTATGCGCTGTTGACGGTTCTTGATCATGCGTTTCAAGGCAAAACGCGGGATGAAAAAGCCCAGTGCGGGAACGCCCAGCAGTAGCATAGGAGAATCAAACCCACTTCCCGATGCGACTACTCCCGCCAAGCCGACTAACGCCAATAGGATACGGCTGCCGGAGTAATAAGTCAGATGGCGCGCCTCACGATAACCTGCCTGGATCAACCAAGCTCGGGTCTTGGACACCTCCGTAGCGGAAAGGGGCAAAGCCTTGCTGAGCGGGTCGAGTGCGTGCTCCAGGCGTTCTCTGATGGCGGGTTTTTGCTGCGACTGAGGCCGTTGCCAGCCTAAGGCCCGCAGACGCGAACCAAGCACCGAAGTCGGAGCCAGAGCCGCCGCCCCGAAAGTGAAAACCACCAGGGCCACCGTAACGAAAATTAGGACTGCCATTACCGATGCCATGCTCTACACCTGGATGCGAACAATCTTGCGAATCACAAAATAACCTATCGTCTGCAGTGTGATGCCGGCCACGATCAGGACGTGCCCGATGGGATCTCCAAATAACGGCTGGATGAACGCTGGGTTCATAATCATCATGACCGTGACAATCAACGGCGGCAGTCCCATCAACAGCATCATGGTCAGGCGGCCCTGCGCGGTGTAGACCCGGACTTGCCGCATGATCTTGAAACGCTCCCGGATTACATATGAGAGGTTATCCAAAATCTCAGCCAGGTTGCCGCCCGTCTCGCGCTGCAACATGACCGCCGTCACGAAGAATTTTACGTCGACCAGGGGTACCCGCTCTACAAGATTGAGCAGGGCATCACGCACTGGTAGTCCGAATTTTTGCTCTTCGAAAAGCTTGCGAAACTCGCCCCCAACGGGCTCCGAAACCTCATCGGCAATCATTTCCAAGGCAGTGGTGAACGCGTGTCCGGCGCGCACCGCCCGGGCCAGTGTATCGATGGCCTCCGGGAAGAGCTCCTCGAATTTTTCAAAACGTTTCGTGCGCCGGTATGAGGCGTAACCGTAGGGCAGAAAAAAACCCATGAGCAGCCCCGCCCAGCCGAGGATCGGGCCGAAGTTTGAGCCGCGATTCCAGATCAGGAGCACGACCCCTAAGAGCACACCGCTGCCAGCGCACAGCAACAGGAAATTGCCCGCCTTGGCATCCAGGTTGGCTTGCGAGAGCAGCTTCTGGAGGTTCGAGATGCGCTCGGAACGCCGTAAAATGCTGTCCAGCGCCGGAATCTCGCTTAGCATTTCATCGCGCAGCAGGGCAAGTTCCTCGCTCGGCTGGCGCTCGGCTGCCTTTTGAACGGAGCTCAGCCTGTCCCGCATCAAACGAGCCCGCGCGTTGCGCTCATCCAGCAGGGAACCGAGGACAAAAGCTGCCATCGTAACGACAACGAAGACCATTACCGCGATTAGTCCCAACATCTCTTTACTCTCCTGGCAATCGTGCCAGCGTTAAACCTCCATATGAGAATCAAACAGAGCGGGGCGCAACCGGCACCCGGAAAGCGCCAGGCGCTCCGCAAATCTCGGACGAATGCCCGTGGCCCGGAACTGGCCTCGCACCTTGCCACTCTCGTCGATCCCATGACGCTCAAATACGAAGATGTCCTGCATGGTGATGACATCGGTTTCCATGCCGGTGATTTCCGAGATGGCAATCAGCTTGCGCGCGCCATCGGACATGCGCGCGATCTGGACTACCGCGTGGATCGCGGAAGCAATCTGGTGCCGCACAGCGCGTTCCGGAATATTGAGATTGGCCATGGAAACCATATTTTCCACGCGGGCCAGTGCGTCGCGTTGCGAGTTGGCGTGGACCGTGGTCAGGGAACCCTCATGGCCCGTGTTCATGGCCTGCAACATGTCGAAGGCCTCTTCGCCACGCACCTCGCCCACCACGATTCGATCAGGACGCATACGCAGACTGTTGATCACCAGCTGCCGCTGCCGCACGGCACCCTTTCCTTCGATGTTCGGAGGCCGAGTCTCAAGCCTCACTACGTGTTCCTGCTTAAGTTGCAGTTCGGCGGCATCTTCGATAGTGACGATGCGATCAGAATTCGGAATATAACCGGAGAGCACGTTCAGCAGCGTGGTCTTACCGGCTCCAGTTCCACCTGAGATCAGCAGGTTCAGCCGCCCTTTCACCATGGCGGCGAGCAATTCCAGCATGGACTCGGTGAGCGTCTTGTTCTCCATCATGTGGCGAGCGGTGATCGTATCTCTTCCAAAGCGCCGGATCGAAAGGCACGGACCATCAATCGCTAGCGGCGGAATAATCGCGTTCACACGCGACCCGTCGGCCAAGCGGGCATCCACCATGGGCGACGATTCATCCACTCTGCGTCCCACCCGAGAGACGATGCGGTCGATGATCTGCATCAAATGGGCGTCATCTTTAAAAGACAGCCCGGTGGGTTCCAGTTTGCCGCCACGCTCGATGTAGACACGGTCGAAGCGGTTCACCAGGATATCGGAAATGCTCGGGTCCTTGAGAAGAGGCTCGAGTGGCCCCAGACCAAATATTTCGTCGAGGATTTCGCGAGCCAGACGCTCCCGCTCGGCAAAACTCAGAGGCACGGCCTCGCCGTTTACCGAGTTACGGATCAGAATCAGCACTTCTTCACGGGCAGTGTCGCTGGCAGTGCGACCTAATTTTTCCAGATCCAAACGGTCCAGGATCTTTCGATGCAAGTCAGCCTTGACCTGCTGATATGCAGAGCGTTCGAAGGTTTGTAGGTTCGGCATCTTCTCCTTACCGTCTCAAATTCCTAAACCGTCTTGAACAGTGACCAGGTCGAGCGCTTTACTTCATCGTCATTCTGCGTCAGAGCAGAGGCCAGCCCCGTAAACGAGCGCGCGATTTCGGTGTGGTTCTGCTGCATCAGCGGAATACCACGGTCGATGGCCGCGGAGACCGCGAAATACTGGTTTGGAATCTTCCACAGTAGTTTCGCGCCTGCCGCCGCTTCGGCATCGGCCTCGCTGAACCCCGCAATTTTGCGGAAGCGATTCAGCACCAATCGAACTCGTTCCCGTCCGCCGGTCTCGCCCAGATATTGCAGCACGCGGGCTGAACTCCATAATGAAGCCACATCGGTGTGCGCCACCAGCAACACAGCTTCCGAAAGATTGCAGACCAGCCGGGTGGCTCCATCCAAACGAGTGGACACGTCTGCAACCACGTAGCGGAAGTGGCTGACCAGCATGTCGAACAGCCGGGCAAAGTCGGTCGTGGAGGGCTCCACTGCAGCAGGCGTGCCAGAGCCCGCCAGCACTTGCAAGCCGCCCGCATGACGCGTCATAAAGCTCTCAAGCAGCGAGCTGTCCAGCCGGTGCAGGTTGCGAATTGCATCCGCCACGCTGAACAAAGGCTTCAGATTGAGGTGGAGCGCAGTATGCCCGAGCGGCGCCAGGTCCACCAGTGCCGCATTGCTATGCGCCGACTGAAGGGCTAAAGCCAGATTGACTGCAACGGTAGTTGCTCCGCTTCCTCCCTTGGCATTGATCACGGTGAACACCTTGCCGCGAGCACCCTCTCCCCGCAGCTGGCGCTGAGCGACGGTGAGCCGCACGAAGGCTTCCAGCAGGTCCGTGGTTGTGGTCGGCCGCTCGATGAACTCGCGCGCGCCGGCACGCATGGTATTCACGATCACCTGCGGCTGCGACATGGTGCCGATGGCGAATATGGCGCATTGAGGCAAATCCTGATGAAGAAGTTCGATCGCCCGCACAGCCGGGGCGGCGTTCTCCACCGGAATATCCACCAGGATCACAGCCGGATTAGTACTTTGAATCCTGCGAACCATGGGATCCGTCGCCGCCATCGGAAAGCTGGCCCAGTTATGAACGGTGCGTGCCACACTGGTTCCATCGACCAGTACCTGCAGCACGGCACGTTGCTCGCTATCTGTGGCGATTATGACGACCGAAAGTTCAGGCATGGGCCCTACTACTTACTTCAAAATGCTCTTACCTCAAGCAGGTCGAACCCGGCGCAAACTCGGGGCAGCCAGCCTGCGCAACTTCGTCCCATTTTACTGCTTGCCTCCCGAAGGCTTCTTTCCGTCAAACTTGTCCTTGTCGAGGAGAGGTAGCGGATTCTTAGGCGGTGGTGGTGCTTGCGCGTTCGCCGAGATACGACGCGCCGTGCACAACACCATCAATTCCGCGTTGCTCTTCTGCTTGCTTGTACTCTTGAAAAAGTTGCCCAGAATGGGGATGTCTCCAAGCCCGGGAACCTTGTTGACAATGTTGGTCACGCGATTGTCCATCAGGCCCGCAATCACAAAACTCTGACCGTCCTGAAGTTCGAATTCTGTATCTGCCCGACGGGTGCTCAGAGCGGGTATCGTGAATCCTGAAATGGTCAGAGCGTTGGCAAAGTCGAGCGTGCTTACTTCCGGCACCACCCGTAAATGAATGTTGCCATTTGGCATGATCACGGGAGTGAACTTCAGCCGTACGCCGAACTCTTTGAACTGGATGCTTACCGCGGTGAAGCCGGCCCCGGGTTGCACTATCGGGAAGGGGAACTCACCGCCGGCGAGAAAGCTGGCCTCCTTGCCGTTAACCGCGATAAGGTTCGGCTCCGCCAGAATCTGAAGCAGATTCTTGGTCTGGAGAGCCTTGATAACCACACCTAAGTGGATGTCGGGCCGGAACAGAAAAATGTTTAGCAGATCACCGACAGTCGTAGTGCTTGAGAATGGCGCCGTTGCAGGCCCAGTTGGCTTCGGAAACTGATCGGTAATACTTCCGATCTTCGTACCCCCGAACTGCCCGGTTGTGACATTACCGATCATATTACCGGCACCAGTGTTAAATAGATTGATGCCCAACTGTGACAGAGCGGATCGATCCACTTCGGCGAACTTCACTTCGAGCTGCACTTCCTGTGCACCCACCGGCCCGAAGGTCAGGACATTGACGACATTCTTCGAATAAGCATCGGCGATCATGCCGGCACGCTTCGCAGTATCCTCGGTCGAAACGTGTCCCGAAAGTACGATCGCAGACCGCGAGGGGGTAACAGTAATTTGTTCGTCGGGAAATATCCTTCTCTCTTCTTCCGCGGCGGCGCTTACGTCAACGTCCACTCTCAAATCGAAGCTGCGAGAGCGTTCGAGCTCATCCCAAATGAGCAGCGAAACTTCTCCCGGAGCGCGCCCGTGGACCAGAATCTGCGTGGGCGTAACCACCAGCGCGTCAGCTACATTCGGGTCAGTGACCGACACGCGCTTCAGACGCTCCGTAGTATTGATGAGCAATGACTTGCCTACCATGACCCGCAAAGGCGCGGAGCCCTGAGTCTCGCTCGGCGGGGGCAGCGCGGTGGTTGCGGCGCCCCCAGGCGTTTGGCTAGCCGTCTGGCTGGAAGGGACCGGCTGCTGCGGCTCTTGCTGAGCTGCAGGCGGGTTCTGGGCAGCAGATTGCGGTCCGGACTGGGCTATTGTGCTTGCCAATAAAAGAATCAGGCTTGCCGTCACCCCAAAAAGTAGACGGGGAACGTTCATCTGTGATTTTCTCTCCCAAGCGAGAAGCAATTCGATCTCGTGCACAATCCGGGCTGAGTTCTTA
>QIAR01000061.1 GCA_003225595.1 Acidobacteriota bacterium
CTGGGATTCATGCTCGCTGCGTGGGGCGCTGTGACGGAGCGCGTTGCTCGCGACGCCAGAGAAGTTGCAGCGCTGCTGTGGTCGCTCGCGGCGATGGTGAGTTTAGTGCTGGTTTTTTCGCCGGGACACGGTCTTAAAGACAGGCGATAGCGGATAGGTCATGTCTAAGCTCCTCACAATGCGCTCTGCCATTGCCGACCTAGTGTCCGATGGTGCCAGCGTCGCACTCGGCTTGCAATTGGAGCAGATGATTCCATTTGCCGCGGGACACGAGATCGCCCGCCAAAAAAAACGTGACCTCACTCTGATCGGACCGATCTCTGACATTCTGTTTGATCAGTTGATTGGCGCCGGTTGCGTCAAAGAAGTGATCGCTGCCTGGGTGGGCAACGTGATGATGGGATCGGCGTACAACTTTCGACGCGCTGTGGAACAGGACGGGATGAAGGTTTTTAATCTCACCAATTTCTCGGTCGCCCTGGCGTTGCAAGCGGGGGCCATGGGGGTGCCTTTTCTTCCGACACGCACTGCGCTGGGCAGCGACATCACAAAAGGGAACCACTTTTTCTCGCCGATTTTTTCACCCTTTGCGCACAAAGAGCCGCTGTGGGCGGTGCGCGCCTTAAACCCAGATGTGACCATCGTTCAGGTGCAGCGCTCTGACCGCGACGGTAACGCGCACTGCTGGGGCAATTTCGGCGTGATGCTCGAAGGCGTCCGGGCTGCCAAGCGAGTTATTGTGGTGGCGGAGGAGATCGTTGAACCAGAGGTCATCGCCAGCGACCCCAATCGGACTGTGATTCCAGGATTTTTGGTGACCGCAATTGTGGAGTGCCCGTATGGAGCACATCCTTCACCCGTGCAGGGATATTACAAACGAGATGACGCATTTTTCCGCCAGTACCACGAACAGACAAAGGCTAGGGCGGACAGCGACGCTTGGCTGGAACGCTGGGTGTACGGCGTGGAGGATCGCCGCGCGTACCTGAATCAATTGGGCACGTGCCGAGTGGAGGAATTGGGTGTGAAGCAACACGCGTATGCGGCCTCGACAGACTATGGATATTAGAGGAGGGCACGGCTTCGCGGAGCGCAGCGACGGATCTGTGCATTCAGTTCGTTAGAACGCGGTAAGGACAAGCGAGCAGTAGCAAGTAGCTGATCATGGACTTCGAGATCAGTGCCGGACAAGTAAAAGCCATGCTCAAGCGCGGCGAGAAGTTCACTTTGCTCGACGTGCGCGAGCCATGGGAGTGGGAGAAGTCGCGTATCGAGGGCAGCAAGCAAATGCCCATGGGCGATGTCCCGACGCGCGCGCATGAGGAACTCGATTCCGATGAGCACATCGTGGTGGTGTGCCATCACGGCGTGCGTTCCCTGAGTGTCACCAACTGGCTGCGCCAGCAGGGATTCGAAAACGTGCAGTCGATGCGTGGTGGTATCGACGGCTGGGCGCGCACGGTGGACCCGAAGGTGCCGCTGTATTGAAAGAAGTATCAGACATCAGCTGTCAGCCTTCAGCAAGCGCGAAGGCTGGGGCGACCGAGAGCTGATGGCTGAAAGTTGACGGCCTTGCGATGAAAAAAGAACTTATAGAGCTTCGCGTCAATGGCCGCTCGCACGAACTGGCGATCGAACCCAACAAGTTGTTGTTGGACATGTTACGGCAGGATCTTCAGCTCACTGGATCCAAGCGGGGCTGCGATGACTCGTCCTGCGGTGCCTGCACGGTGCTGGTAGATGGCATTACCATGCTTTCGTGCACGCTCCTGGCGGCAAGCTGCGAAGGACAGGAGATTACGACTGTCGAAGGTGTTAGCGAACGCGGCGGCCTCGCAGCCATTCAGAAAGCCTATGGAGATTGGGGAGGCGCGCAGTGTGGCTACTGCACGCCGGGCTTCATCATGACCGTGAAGCATTTATTAGCTGAGAACTCAGACCCCACGGAAGACGAGATTCGTGCGGCGCTAAGCGGGAATCTGTGCCGCTGCACTGGGTATAGCCAGATGTATCAGGCAATCAAGGCTGCGATCGACGCAGAGCAGAGAGGAATGGCAGCGGTAAAGTAGCGACGCCGTTAAGGTGCCACTCCCGGCAAGGGACTGTGGGGGTGTGGGACTCTTCGAGGAGTCCTGAACGGTTCTGGATCCACGTCACGGCACTGGCGATCCTGTCTTTCCACCGATTAGCGGTGCGCGTGGGCGTCTCGCGCGAAACGGGGCAAGATGCCCTCGCGACAGCCGACAAGATGCCGGCGCTACAATTCGAGACCAACGACTAACGACCAATGACTGAATTCTCTATTATCGGCAAACCCATCGCCATGGTGGACGCGGCCGGCAAGACCACTGGTGCCGGCAAATACACGGACGATCTCTGCCTGCCGGGCATGCTGGTTGGTAAGATCCTGCATTCCGCGTATCCCCATGCCCGCATCAAGCGCATCGACACCAGCCGGGCCGAGAAACTGGATGGCGTCGTCGCCGTAGTCACCGGAAAGGATGCACCCACTCCCTACGGTATTCTGCCTGTCGGCCACGACGAGCACGCGCTCGCTCTCGATAAAGTCCGCTATGTGGGCGACAACCTGGCCTGCGTTGCTGCAGTTTCCGAGGACATTGCCGAGAAGGCGCTCGAACTGATCGATGTCGAATACGAACTTCTTCCCGCGTACTTCGATCCCGAAGGGTCGATGAAGGCGGAAACCGATCTCATCCACGACAACAAGCCGCACAATATCGAAAAGGACTACCACCATGTCTTCGGTGATCCCGACAAGGCGCTGGCCGAAGCGGATTACGTTGCGGAGGGCCGGTTCATCGCCAACGAGGTCACGCATGCCGCCATGGAGCCGCACTCCGCGTTGGCCTCGTTCGAACTCGATCCGCATACCGGCAAACTCGGGCGGCTGACGGTCTGGTCGTCGACGCAGGTGCCGTACTATCTGCAACACAAATTGTCGCTCGTGCTTGAAATGCCGATGGCGCAGATCCGCGTGATCAAGCCGCTGGTGGGCGGCGGCTTTGGAGGCAAGAGCGAAGTCATTCCGTTGGAGATCATCGCAGCCATCGCAGCCCGTGCGGCTCGCGCTCCGGTGAAGATTACTTATAACCGAGAGGAAGTGTTTTGGGCACATCGTGGGCGTCCGCGCACGATCATTGATCTGCAGACCGGCGTGAAGAAGGACGGGGTGATAAATGCCGTTAAGGCGCGGGTGGTACAGGATGGCGGAGCGTATTGTTCCTACGGCGTCGTGACCATTCTCTATTCAGGCGCGCTGTTGGGCGCGCTGTACGACATCTCCGATATCGCTTATGACGGCTACCGAGTGCTGACGAATAAACCTGCGTGTGGCGCCATGCGCGGACACGGCACTGTCAATGTGCGCTTTGCTTTCGAGTCGCAACTGGACGAGATCGCTGCCAAGCTGAACCTCGATCCCGCCGAGATTCGCCGACGCAACTTGCTGAAGCCGCCATGTATCACGATTAACGGCCTGCGCGTGCAGAGTTACGGGTTACCGGAATGCATCGACCAAGTGGTCGAGCGCTCAAAATGGAAAGAGCGCAAGGGCAAACTGCCTCGTGGGCGGGGACTCGGCATCGGTTGCAGCCATTACGTGAGCGGTGCGGCCAACTCTATCATTCGATCCGACATGCCGCACTCCACGGTCAACATCAAGATCGATCGTGACGGTGGCGTGATTGTCTACACCGGAGCTGCGGAAATCGGGCAGGGATCGGACACGATGACTGCGCAGATCGCGGCGGAAACCCTGGGCTGCTCGCTGGCTCGCCTGAAGGTAGTCGCCGCTGATACGGACTTGACTCCCATCGATATCGGCTCATACTCCAGCCGGGTGACGTTCATGGCGGGAAACGCCACGTTACGTGCCGCAGAAGAAGTGAAGAAGCAGATTGCCTCGGCTGCGGCTCGAAAGATGAAGTGCCCGCCGGACGAGCTGGTGTTCCGCGATGACGAGGTTTACAGGAGAGATCTCGGGGGCGAGGGCGCCCGCGCCACACATTCCGAGGCTTCGGCTAGCGGCCGGGTCGAAGGGCAGATACTGCGCGGTTCGCTGCAACAGAAGCGCAAAGACGAAGGCCCGAAGGACTGGATGACATTCGAGGAGGCCGTCGTTGCAGCTATTGATTTCCACGGCGCACTCACCGGAACTGGCTCCTATGCTCCGCCACCGGAAGCGCGTGGCGGCAAGCACAAAGGCGCGGGGGTCGGTCCATCTCCAGCGTATTCCTACGCAGCGCAGGTTGCCGAAGTGAGCGTGGACGAGGAGACAGGCGAAGTCACGGTCCACAAAGTCTGGGCAGCGCACGATTGCGGCCGCGCTCTGAATCCCGTTTCCGTTGACGGGCAGATCATTGGCTCCGTCTGGATGGGCCTGGGACAGGCGCTCGAAGAAGAAATGGTCTGGAAGGACGGCATGCTGATGAATCCGGGACTGCTCGAGTATCGCAGCCCTTCAGCGATCGAATCGCCGGAAGTTGAACCGATCATCGTCGAGAGCATCGATCCCGAAGGCCCGTTCGGTGCTAAGGAGTGCAGTGAGGGCTCGCTGGCCGCTACGATCCCAGCGATCGCCAACGCTATTCATGACGCAGTTGGAATCCGGTTGCGCGAGTGCCCGTTTACGCCTGAGCGTGTGCTGACGGCCTTGCGTGCTCAGAACAAAGCGAAACCAATTAACCTGACCGAAGGCGTCGATCCGACCGCCCCCACGCGTTTCCGAGAGCACGGAGGTGCACTGTGGTTCCGCGGCAAAGGACCGGAGCGGCATCCACTCGACCCCGCGCGGCAGAAAGCAACTGCGGAAATCGGAGGCGACGATTGAGCCTTCCGGAATTCAAGCTGCTGCTGCGGCCGCGTACCGTGGAAGAGGCGGTCGGTTTGCTCGCGAAGCATGCCAACAACATTCGTGTGCTTGCCGGCGGGACCGATTTGATTCCCTCGATGCGCCAGAAGCTGTTCGAGCCGCAATATGTGCTCGACATTCGTCATATTTCGGAGCTGAAAGGAGTTCATCCGCGACCTGGAACAGGCGTAGAAATCGGCGCACTCACCACGCACACTACGCTCGAGCGTTCTGACTTGCTGCGGCAGCGCTACCCAGTGCTGACGGAAGCTGCTGGCACTGTCGCCTCGCCCCTGCTGCGCAACATGGGCACGATCGGCGGCAACATCTGTCTCGACACGCGCTGCCTGTGGTACAACCAGTCGCTCACCTGGCGAAAGGCCTGTGGCTTCTGTATCAAGAAGGACGGCGATCTCTGCCATGTTGCTCCGGGTGGAACGAAATGCTGGGCGGCGTTTTCCGGGGACACACCTCCTGCTTTGCTTTGCTTGAACGCGGAGATCGAGATCGCGAGCCCTTCGGGCATGCGCCGTGTGCCACTGCGCGAGTTCTACACGGGAATCGGCGATTCATATCGCAAGCTGCAAGCGGACGAGTTACTTACACGCGTCTTCCTCCCGGACACATCCGCCTATTACCACGGGATCTACCGCAAGCTGCGCATTCGAGGATCCATCGACTATCCCTTGGCTGGAGTTGCTGTCGTCCTGAAGCGCTCGAACGGGCACGTAGCCGATGCACGCCTAGCGATCACTGCTGTCAATCCAGCGCCAATTCTGATCGTGGGCGCGACGCAGATGCTTGCCGGCAAGGTGATCGACGAATCATTGGCAGACGCGGTCGGCGACCTTGCGGCAAAAACAGCGAAGCCTCTGACCACATCAGCGCTCACGCCCGAGTACCGGCGGGAGATGATCCGAGTGTTTACCAAGCGGGCGGTGCTGGCGGTTGCGAACAACGAGTCATTAGTTCGACATTGAAGTCTTCATCGAGGAAGTTCCAACCAAGGGCTTGAATTAAATTCACTGCGTTCTGGCAACTTGCTCGTCGCGCAAGCGCTTCCAATCATAACTGGGCCTGTAAGTTTGCTCTTCCCATGTATTCCTGATACACAAATGGGGGTGTTGTGACCCTCAGTCCGCTTTGGTGTGTCTTGTTCGCACGCTCGATGCGCAGGAGGAAACAGAGAGGAAAATGTCAATAAGAGTCCGAGGATTTGCCGGTTTATTATTTCTTGTACTAGTAGGGATCCTCCTGATGAGCTGTGGCAGTTCGTCGTCCAGACCAGCGGGGGTTCTCCTGATGACGAGTCAGGGCGCGACTGAGGTTACATCGTATGGCATCAACCTGGATAGCGGGGCTCTGTCGCAGATCAATACGAGCGCCACGACTCAGAATGTACCTTCTGCTATTGTCCTGGATCCTTCGGGCGCTTTTGCTTACGTAGCAAACACTGCATCGAATACCCTATCGGTCTACTCTGTGAATGCGAACGGAACATTGGCGGCCGTCAGCGGCAATCCCGCCACCGGGACAGTCCCGGTCGCCCTGGCCATCGACTCTGCGGGACACTTTCTGTTTGTGGCCAACCAGGGATCAAACAATATTTCGGTGTTCTCTGTTGGATCTGGCGGGAGTCTGACCGAAGTTGCGGGCTCGCCCTTTCCAACCGGTTCTACACCCACGCCAACGTCACCGTCCACTGCAAGTCCTGCCGGAGTGGCCGTCGCACCCTCAGGAAATTTCCTTTACGTAGCCAACCAGGGGCAAGAAACGATCTCTGTCTTCTCCATCGACAGTTCGGGCGCGCTGACACCGCTGTTTTCTCCCTTCACTGCGGGAACAGCCCCAACAGCTATCGCGGTGGCAACGATAATCGGCTCCCCCGCGCTGAGTATTCTCTACGTGGCGAACCAGGGTTCCAGTAATGTGTCGGCTTTCACGATCAACAGCGACGGCAGTCTTGCTGCGATCGGCGGTTCGCCATTCGCTGCAGGACTAGGTCCGGTCTCTGCGGCAATCGACCCGTCCGTAAATTTCCTCTACGTAGCAGATCTCAATTCGAACCAGCTCTCGGGCTATCGCATCGATCCCAGCACCGGAGCGCTGACCGCATTTTCGCCGGCCACGGTTTCCACCGGCTCGAGACCAGTGTTTGTGGCAATTCACCCAGGGGGACAGTACTTATACGTGGCCAACAACGGGTCTGACTCGATCTCGGGCTTCAAGCTCACGGCCAAGTCGGGCGCGCTCACCCCGCTTGCATCCGTGACTAGCGCATCCCGGCCGGCGGGGATTGTGTTGAAATGAGGTTGTTGGCGGGTATTTGAGCTTCGCCTTTTCGCTCGCGTCGCCTGGGAGTTGAAGGATTCGTACCTGGAAAGTGAGCGCTGGGGTTTTCCTACGGGATGTGACGAGACCGGATGGCTTCTAAACTGATCCTTACGTGGGCACCTTCAGAATCAAATATCCGCCCACAAATCCAAAAATCAGATCGGGGGACCAGGCAGCGAGCGCCGGTGGCAACTGGCTAAGATTGCCCATCGCTTCGAAGAGACCCGAAACTGTCCAGTACACTACGGCGATGCCTACTGCTACCGCCACGCCCGCGATGGCGCCTCGCTTTCCCGCAGAGAGTGAAAAAGGGACTGCCAATACCGCCATGACGAACGTAATCATAGGAAACGCAAATTTTTTGTGTAATTGTACTCTGAGCCGAACGACATCGAATCCGCTCTGCTGCAAATCGTGGATATATCGGCGCAAATCCTCGTAATTCATTTCCAACGATTGCTTCACCTCTTTTTTGAAGTAGGTTGGCGGCTCGCTCGATTGCGGAAACGTGGCCACGTCAAACTGGCGATAGTTTTCGATCGCAACCCCGCTTAATTCGCGCTCCCAACCCTGTTCATATACCCAACGCTCGAGCCGGTCTTCCCAGTGAGCGCGCTCCGCATAGACTCTTTGCGTAATCTCGAAAGTTCGCGGATCAAACTGGAAGACGGAAACGCTTCCAAACTGGTCGCGATCAGAATCGAAGAACTGGTAATAGTAAATGTCGGAATGTTGGCCGACGATCCATTTCCGGTCAGGCTGGAGATAAGTTTGCGGAGGCTTGCCTTTGATCCGATTGCGCAATGCGTCTTGGCGCTTGTTGGCATGGGGGAGGTAGAACTGGTCGAAAAAGAAAAGACCGCCCGAAAGAAGTGCGGCAGCCAGCAACACCGGTATCACGATGCGATAAACGCTGGTTCCCGTCGCCTTGATGGCGGTGACCTCATTCGAGCGCTGCATTACGCCGAAGGTGATGAGGACGGCCAACAACATGGCTAGCGGCGTAATGTTGTAGAGGAAATAGGGAGAAACGTTCAGCAGGTACGCTCCAACTACTAGCGGTGAAATCTGGTTGCGGAGAATATCGCCCAGGAGTTCGAATAATGTGAAGACCAGCAGCAGCATCAGGAACGCGCCGATGATCATGCCGAGGTAGACGGAGAAGTCGCGCAGGATATAGTCGTCGAGGATGGTCGGGAAGCGCGCAAAAAAGACGCGACGGCGCGTGGCCGCACGTTCAAAGGCGTCGTTCCGCCTGGCGGAAGTGGCGAGGACTTCGTCCCCCATCTCCAGTCTTTGCATTAAGCGACCCCAAAGAGCACGCATGGGAGCGATCTCAAACGGCCGGCGTTCCACTCGCCAGAGCAGGAAAGCGCCGCCGAGGACGAATACGATGTTGGCCAGCCACACACCAAGCGACGGCGGGAGTCTCCCCTGGCGGGCCAAGGACACTCCGATGAGCGAGGCCGAATAATAGGCAAACACCAATGCAATGGTCAGGACGAAACCGGTAGATTTCCCCCCTTTTTTCGAAGAGAGGCCGAGCGGAATTCCAACCAGCCCCAGCACAAGGCAGGCGGTTGGCAGGGCAAGACGGCGGTAGAACTCAATCCGGTACCATCGCGCAGTGATCGGGTCTACCCGGTGAGCCTGGCTTAAAAGCTCGCGTGTTCCCAGTTCGCCAATCGTGGGAGGTTCGTGTTCTAGTCTATTTTCAGGAGCTGGAACCTGAATTGGAATATCAGTTTGCTGGAAAGTCGAAATCTGGTAACGCCCAGGCGCCTTGGGATCGGTTTCGTGAGTCGAACCGTGGTCCAGGTGCAGATGGAGGGTCTCCGGACCTTCGCTAACCAGGATGCCTTCTTGCGCCAGAGTAATCCGTGGCGCCGCGGGGACACTAGTGTCTGCCAGGAAGACACCTTTCCAGACTGCCGCTCCTGACGCGCTTTTTACGTCCTGCACATAGAGCACGATCTTGGGAAACCCTTCATAGAAGACGCGCGGCTGGATCTCGAATGAAGCCTGGGAAGCCTTCAGACGGTCCTGCAGGCGTCCCAGGGCGGCTTGCGATTGGGGGGCCACATAGAGTCCGTTGACCAGGGCCAGCAACCAGGCACCAAGAACAAAAATCAAAATAATTCGCAGGAAACTCCACACGCCGATACCGCTGGCGCGCATGGCTGTGATTTCGCTGTCAGCCGCGAGGCGACTGAGGCCAACCAGGATACCTACCAGGACGCCCATTGGAATCGTGTAGGTAAGGGCGACGGGCACGGTGAAAAAGAAGATCTCCGCCACGCTCGGCAGGGGGGCGCTGTTGCGGACGACCAGCTCCAGGATGCGTTCCAGATCGCGCGTAAACAGGACAAACGTGAGCACCGCCACGCCAATTAGGGCGTGGGATATGACTTCGCGCAGGATGTAGCGGGTCAGGATCCGCATCGTACGGTGCATTAAGAGCTAAATCGAGTCTAGCACGATGCGGAATTCGCTTTGTGTATAGCAGAGGGTGTTTCCGCTCGCCTAGTTAGCGTAGGACCAGTGGCGGAATTGCAGGCCCGCACGCATCTAAGGGAAGTGTTGTCAGCAGCTGCGGAGCAGCGCAAGAATCTAGCTGACGGCACGAGCGATGGGGCGGGGGAAGAATAGTCCGCCTGTCACAAATAATGCCAATATCCAAGACTTTCAGGTGAAAAATTCGCAGGCCAGGAGTAATATTCGTGTCTAAGACGCGCCGAAATCTGTTACCGCCCCTTACAGGAGTACATTAAGTTTTTGGGTGTGTGCTCGTTCCGACGAAGTCAAACTTACGCGGAAGGTTCTCCCCATGGGAGCCTCATCTTTAGCTTTGCCCGCGAAGCCTGCAAAAGTACTTTGCGTTGATGACGACCCGGCCATTCGTGATCTCTATAAACGCTTCCTGGCGCACTACGGATACGAAGTGGTCCTGGCGGAAGACGGCCGTCAGGCTCTAAGCCTGTTTCACACCAAGAAGATCGATGCCGTAGTCTCCGATTATGAGATGCCGGGCATGACTGGTGAAGAACTGGCTGGCAACATCAAGCGACGGAGTCCAAAGTTTCCGGTCATCCTTGTTTCAGGATGCTACTCTGTAGTCAAAGAGGCGCCACGTTCTGTGGATGCGGCTTTGTCCAAGGGGACGCCCATCAAGGAATTAGTGGATCGGATTAGATTCCTTTTGGCCGCGCGCGAACCCAGCGCATTTTCCAGGTTCGTGCCTTTAGGTTCGGTTCTCGCCAGTGTGGTTCTCGCGGCTTTCTTGCTTCCCAAGCTGTGGAGTAGGCCGATCGCTTGAAGAATCTATTTCTTCAGGAAAAGCGCGCCTAAAGGCGGGAGTGTAAGGCTGAGAGAATAAGGCCGTCCGTGCGCAGGCTCCGCTTTCGCTTCGCAGCCGCCCATGTTTCCCATGCCGCTGCCAGCGTATTCTTTCGCATCGCTGTTCAGAATTTCCCGCCAAAAACCGGACGAGGGGACGCCGACCCTATAACCGATACGTGGCACAGGCGTGAAATTGCAAACTACAAGTACGACGTCCTGCGTAGATGCTCCCTTGCGTAGGAGAGAAAGGACGCTCGTCGTATGGTCATTGGCATCAATCCATTCGAAGCCAGCGGGATCACAATCCAATTCGTGTAGCGCAGGCTCGCTGCGGTATAGGCGATTCAACTGCTCCATCCAATTTTGCACTCCACGGTGCACCGGATATTGCAACACATGCCATTCGAGACTAGTGTCGTGTGACCATTCGCGAACCTGGCCAAACTCGTCACCCATGAAAAGCAGTTTCTTGCCGGGCTGGGCGAACATGTAGCCGAACAGCAGCCGCAGGTTGGCAAACTTCTGCCACTCGTCTCCTGGCATTTTACCGATTAGCGATCCCTTGCCGTGCACCACTTCATCATGGGATAGCGGCAACACGAAGTTCTCCTGAAAGGAGTAGAGGCTGCGGAAGGTGAGCTGGTTGTGGTGGTACTTGCGGTGAATAGGCTCGTGCGAAAAATAGGCTAGTGTGTCGTGCATCCAGCCCATATCCCATTTCATGCCAAAACCGAGCCCGCCGAGATGGGTCGGCTTCGAGACCATTGGCCAGGCTGTGGACTCTTCGGCAATCGTCTGAATATCCGGATGTTCTTTGTATACCTCCTGGTTGAAGCGGCGCAGGAAGTCGATCGCGTCCAGGTTTTCGCGACCGCCATACTTGTTGGGGATCCACTCCCCATGCTTGCGCGAATAATCGAGATAGAGCATGGAAGCGACCGCGTCTACGCGCAGGCCATCGATGTGGTACTTGTCGAGCCAGAACATCGCGCTGCTCAGAAGGAAACTGCGGACTTCATTGCGTCCGTAATTGAAGATGTGCGTCTTCCAGTCGGGATGAAAGCCCTGTCGGGTGTCGGAATGTTCGAACAGGTGTGTACCGTCGAAGTAGGCCAAACCGTGAGCATCGGAAGGGAAGTGCGACGGCACCCAATCCAGGATCACGCCGATGCCGTGCTGATGCAGGTAGTCCACCAGAAACATGAAATCCTGTGGCGTGCCGTAGCGGGCGGTCGGGGCAAAGTAGCCGGTGGTTTGGTATCCCCAGGAGCCATAAAACGGGTGCTCCATGATGGGTAACAGTTCGACATGAGTGAAATGTAGGTGTTCGACGTGGTCGGCCAGCCGCGGCGCCAATTCTCGATAGGTCAGCGGACGATTGTGCTCTTCCGGCACGCGCATCCAAGAACCTAGGTGCAGTTCATAGATCGAAATCGGTGCGCGAAGTGAATTCCTTCCAGCTCGCTTTTGCAACCATTCTTGGTCGCCCCAGTCGTAGGCTAGGTCCCATACGACAGATGCGGTGCGTGGGGGCTTTTCATGAAACAGGCCGACGGGATCAGCCTTATCGACCCGATGCCCGTGGTGCTGAGAGAGGATGTGGAACTTGTATAAGGCGCCCTTTTTCACTCCGGGTACAAAGCCCTCCCAGATTCCCGATCCTCCGAGAGGGTGCATGGGATGCGAGCGGTGGTCCCAGCCGTTAAAACTTCCAATCACATAAACTTCGCGTGCGTTAGGAGCCCACACGCCGAAACACGTGCCCTGTTCCCCATTAGACTCGATCACGTGCGCACCCATTTTGTCGTAAATGCGGTAGTGACTGCCTTCGTTGAACAGATAGAAGTCTTCCGCAGTGAGTAAAGTAACGTCATAGCGGGGCTGTGATATGGTGCGTGTTAATTGGTCTGAGCTCATTATGGGCTTCTTCCAACTTTCTAGTGTACCGAACCAGGCTGGAGTTTGCTGCCGTTATGCCATACTGGACTTCCTGTAATTCCATGACATGCTTTGTTGAAAGGTCCCGCCGCTGATGCCCATCCTGCGCGTAATTGTGCTCTGGCATCAGCATCAGCCGTTCTATAAGGACTTGGTCACCGGAGAATACCGCCTGCCGTGGGTGCGGCTGCACGCGCTCAAGGATTATTACGGCATGGTGAAGCTGCTGGACGAGTTCCCTGATGTCCACCAGACTTTCAACCTGGTTCCATCACTGGTTACGCAGATTCAGGATTACGTCACAGGTACGGCGCATGATCCCTTCCTGCACGTTGCGGCAAAACCGGCTAAAGATCTCACCGCTGACGAACGACGCTTCGCCTTGCAGTATCTTTTCCAGGCGAATCCCGTAAATATGATCGGCCGGTACCCCCGTTACCGGGAACTGTGGAACCGTTTTCGTGGCTCGGGGGACTCGGCCGAGCACGCAGAAAAATTTTTCCGGCCCCAGGACTTCACCGATCTGCAAGTTCTTTCCCAGATCGCCTGGTTCGACGAATTCTTCCTCGAAGATCCGGAAGTTGCCGCACTCATCAGAAAGGGCCGCAATTACTCGCTCGAAGACCAGCGCTTCGTGATCACCCGCGAGCGCGAACTGGTCGCCAAAGTATTGCCGGTTCACGCGAATGCGGCACAGCGTGGTGCGATCGAACTCTCGAGTTCGCCTTACTATCATCCCATTCTGCCGTTGCTGTGTGATACAAATGTCGCGGCCGTGTCCTCGCCAGGATTGCCGCTGCCGCAGAATCGGTTCCGTCATCCTGAAGATGCTCGGGAGCAACTTCAACGAGGGCTGGAGCTCCATCAGGAAGTCTTTGGGGTAAGGCCGCGGGGAGTGTGGCCATCGGAAGGTGGTGTTTCGGAAGAGGTGCTGGCAATTGCATACGGTCTCGGCATTCAGTGGATGGCGACTGACGAGGGTGTCCTGGGACGGAGTAAGGGCATTCTTTTCTCCCGCGACGGCAACGGTCGGCTGCATCCCGAGACTGCCGCAAAGCTTTACACGATCTACCGCTACGAAAACGCCCAGACCGCCATGCACATGGTTTTCCGCGACCACAACCTCTCTGATCTAATCGGTTTCGTCTACTCGGGAATGTCCGCCCAGGAATCGGCCAAGCACCTCATGCAAAACATTAAGCAGGCGGCGCAACCAGTTTTGGATACTGGGCTTGATGTGGTCGTGCCAATCATCCTTGACGGCGAAAATGCGTGGGAATATTATCCGCGCTCGGGTCGTGAATTCCTGCGCCGCTTTTACGACGCGTTGCAGCGCGACTCGGGCATAGAGGCGGTTACGGTTTCAGAGGCCATTGAGCGCCACCGAGATTTCGGGCGGCTCACCTCTCTTGCGCCTGGCTCCTGGATTAACGCCAATTTCAACGTCTGGATTGGCGCTGCCGAAGACAACCGGTCATGGGACTATCTCTATCATGCGCGCAATGTCTATACGCAAACGGCGGCGCGGTCTAGCGAAGCACAACGAAAGCTAGCCTTCGAGGAACTCCTGATCGCTGAAGGCAGCGACTGGAATTGGTGGTATGGGCCCGAACATCATTCCGCGAACGATCGTGATTTCGACGAACTCTATCGTAAACATCTGTCCAATGTTTATCAGGCATTGGGTGCCAGTCCTCCTGATTACCTCGCGCAACCGATTCGTGGCGGGCTGGGCCGGCCATCGTTTGCGCCACAGACGGCTTACATCCGTCCCCGCATTACAGGAGATATCGTGCGCTACTTCGAATGGATGGGGGCAGCCCGCTACACCGCCGACCACCGTGCCGGCGCGATGCACGGCAAACGATTCTTGTTGGACTCGGCGTACGCCGGTATTGACGAAAGAAAGCTTTACGGCCGCCTCGATTTTGCTGGGCAGGTGCCCGAGACAGACTTCGAACTAGTGGTCAACGTCGAATCCTGGGCTGCAGACGGCCTGCGCCCGCGTCGGGCACTTCGGCTCGGCGCCGTGGTTGAAAAGCGAAAATTGCAATCCTGGAAGGTGGGTCTGGCCGGCGAAGACCAGCCGCTAGCTTCTTCCGAGAATCCGGGCGGGAGTGAGGTCAAGTTGGCGTTGGCCAGGAATTTCGAGTTCCGGTTGCCGCTGAGTTGGCTTTTGGCGATACCAGTTTCTTCTGGAGATGTCTCGAAAGCAGTAGGGGCTTCCGTACCCGTGGCGACAAGATTGCGCCTCCGCTTCAGTCTTTGGCAAAACGGTCTGCCAGTGGACGCGTTACCGCTCGAGGGATGGATTGAGCTGGAACTGCTGAGCGAAGAGGACTTGATGTCAATGGGATATTGAAACCCAGCCCTCAGTTCTCGGTTCCCAGTTGGGTGACAGCAACGGCTCACGGCTGAATATTATTAAGGCATGCAAGCCGCAGGTGTGGGCCTCCAGCCACTGATCATTGAACACCAAGCATTGAGAACCGAGAATTGTTTTTCTACTGTCCCCCGCTCGCGGCCGTGAGCGCCATGGGCCGACTCAATTCCATCACCAGTTCCGTGCCTGCGGGTAACACGGCTGAACGGTGTTTTCCCAGCCAGTGCGCGACGGTGACTGTGGCTGCGACTGTGCCGCCAATCAACATGCCCTTACCGCCACCTATCAGTCCGCCCACAAGCATTGCTCCGCCAGTACCCATGCCTATTTCGGTCAGATCTTTGCCGTCGTGACCAGCGCCCTTGAACTGGCCTTCATCGTTGACGTCGGTTCCGGCGCGCAGGCTGGTATCGACCAAGGTAGCATTTAGCATGTAGCGCTCGCCGTTAGGCAGCACGACAGTTTCCGGAAAGATGCCAATGGTCGGCTTTCCGGCGATTCGCCGTGGCTCGGTGATTTTGGTGACGCGCCCTTGAACTGTAGCGCCAATCGGAATCATCGTCTTGCCGTCCAGAACAACTGCCTCAGTCACGCGGCCGGAGAAGGGGTCACCCGGCTTGTTGCTGAAAGTGCTGAGCGTGTTCTCTAGTTTTACTTTGAGAGCTGTACCCGCAGGCAGGGACAGGTTGGTTTGCGCCCAAGCAGCTCCCGCGAGCAACAATACACAGAGTGATCCAGCAAACTTCTTCATTGTGCCTCCTGAATTCCATCCTGATCCTGAGCGCGACTGTAGAACAGGGAGGAACCCGGGACAATAGCTGAGGCAAGACGTGAACCAGCGGAGTCACGGTCATCAGGAGTGTTTAGCCCGGCCTTGATCGAGTGCGCCGTGTCGCAGACCAACGCCCGCACGTTCCGATATAATCCCGGTTCTCGAACACAAAACTATGGGACGCACTTATACGGATAGCAGTTACCTTAGAGGCGGCGCTTTTCCTTCAACAGCCGAGGTGAAACTCGTGAATACATCTATGCTGAACATCCTAGAGACACGTGCGCGGCAAATTCTCGATTCCCGTGGCAATCCCACGGTCGAAGCCGAGGTGCTTCTGGCAGATGGCGGTATCGGCCGTGCAGCCGTTCCCAGCGGCGCATCCACTGGCGAGCACGAGGCTGTCGAGTTGCGCGACGGCGACATCGAATGCTATCTCGGCAAAGGGGTTCTCAAGGCGGTCGAAAACGTGAATGGCGAAATTGCCAACGCTCTCGCGAACATGGATGCTTCTGACCAGCGAGCCCTCGATCAGAAAATGATCGAGCTCGACGGCACCCCGACCAAGGGACGCCTCGGCGCAAATGCAATTCTCGGAGTTTCCATGGCAGCGGCCCGTGCTTCTGCGGCGAGTTTCGGGCTGCCTTTGTATCGCTATTTGGGCGGCGCCGGAGCCAACCTGCTCCCGTGTCCCATGATGAACATCCTGAACGGCGGCGCGCACGCCGATAACAATGTGGATTTTCAGGAATTCATGGTCATGGCTGTGGGGGCAGAGTCATTCTCCGAAGCCCTGCGCTGGGGGGTGGAGATCTTTCACACGCTAAAAGGCGTGCTGAAGAAACGGGGTTACAACACGGCGGTGGGTGATGAGGGCGGCTTCGCGCCTTCGGTGAAGTCGAATGTGGAAGCGATTGATGTTGTGCTTGAGGCCATCCAGCAGGCCGGCTATGAGCCTGGAGATGAGGTCGCGATTGCGCTTGATCCGGCCGCCAGCGAGTTTTATCAGGATGGAAAATACATTTTCAAAAAATCCGACAAATCCGTGAAGAGCTCTGAAGAAATGGTCCGCTTCTGGGCCAAATGGGTGCGCGATTACCCCATCGTCTCCCTCGAAGACGGCCTGGCCGAGGATGATTGGGAGGGCTGGCAGATGCTGACCAAGGAAGTCGGAAGCAAGATCCAACTGGTCGGCGATGACTTGTTCGTGACCAACACTGAGCGTTTGCAGGAAGGCATCGACCGCGGCGTCGCAAATTCCATTCTGATCAAGGTAAATCAGATTGGCACAGTTAGCGAAACGCTGGACGCCATTGATCTGGCGCGCCGCAACGGCTACACGTCAGTGATCTCACACCGCTCTGGCGAAACCGAAGACACGTTCATCGCAGACCTCGCGGTGGCCACGGGAGTCGGGCAAATCAAGACTGGATCGGCGTCGCGTACCGACCGCATCGCCAAATACAACCAGTTGCTGCGCATCGAGGAA
>QIAR01000062.1 GCA_003225595.1 Acidobacteriota bacterium
GGTGTTATCGGCTTGTCTCTTCGCCACATCGGCCCTCCTAGCGCAGCAAGCAAAGTCGAACGACGCACCTCCAAGCAAAGAGGAGGTCTTGAAATTTTTTGACCTGATGCAGGTCAGGCAGCAGACGCAAGCCGTACTCGCGAATACAGAAGAGCAAGTAAAATCAATGACGCGAGAAATGGTCCGAAAGAAAGCACCCAACGCTGACTCGCAGCAAATCGCACAGGTGGAGGGATTGATGGATAGTATGTTCAAGGAATACCCCATTGCAGGCATACTCGACGACATGATTCCCGTATACCAGAAACACCTCACCAGATCGGACCTGGAGGGGCTTATCACTTTTTACTCTTCTCCGCTCGGTCAAAAGATTTTGCGCGAGATGCCTTCCATGACGGACGAGGCCATGCAGGTCTCGTATGCACACATCCAGAAGAACATGGAACAGATGATGA
>QIAR01000618.1 GCA_003225595.1 Acidobacteriota bacterium
CCTACACGAGCATCGAACGTGTTTGGCAGACCAGCATCCCTTGGATGGCGGTCCTCTGCATCGCCACAAAAGAAGGAAAGTTTGAGGTTCTATCAGGAATGCTTCCAGACACAGGCAGCTACCTCACTGTGAGGGAGTTCTTGAACTGGCAAGCAAAGAATAATCTAAACAACTGAATGGGAGCTCGGTTCCGTCACGATGCTTCGCGTAACATCGCCTTTACAGCAACAATTCGGTCGTGAGCGTAATCGCCTGTGGGTGTTGAAAAACGATGCTATAGGAAAGTTCTTCCGAGAACCGCAGTTAGCAGAGCTTTTCTGGATGATTTTAGCTAAGTCGTCGCTGTCAGCATCGGTGTTGTCGGTTGGCTGAGGAAGCGAACCAATCGCTTGATGTTCTGGGCAGCGGCCGCCAGGAAGAACTGCTCACGAACAAACTTTAATCTCCGCAGGCGGAGCCGGCGCAGTCCGATCTGATTCTTGAGTTCCGCGAACAGTGCTTCCACCTTCTTTCTTTCCCGCTGTGCGTTCGCGAACTGTGGCGTGTTGGCCAACTCGCGTGCCCGTTGCCGGGCAGGCTCATCCATGTGGATGGCAAGATAACGGAATGCTCCACTGGTGCATTGCGCTTTTTGCGAGCACGCACCACAGCGTTTGCGGGTCCCGATATAGGCATAGGTGCGGTTGCGAGCATTGCGGCCGCCATAGTTGAGTGGCTGCCCTGCGGGGCAGCGATAGCTGTTGCTTTCCGGAAGATAGGTAAAACGTTCGGGGCCGTAGAAGGGGCTCTTCTTTCTGTGGACACTGTCCCGAGTGCGCATATAAGGAGTGATGTCCCGCTCCAGTAACCATTGCAGGAACTCCCCATTTCCATACGTGGTGTCGGCTGCCACTGATACCGGTGTTCGTCCTTGCCATTGGGCGAAGCGCGCGATCATGTCTTGTGCGGCCACCGTCTCCTGACTCATCCGGGCTGCCGTCGCTTGCACCCCTACGATCACGCAGCTGTGATTGTCCACCAGATAGTTGTCGTAGTATCCCAGCCGGGCCGGCGTGCCGCCCTTGGTCGCATAGGTGGAGTCTGGATCGGTGCTCGACACCCGGTCTTGCTGATGCACCGGCTCCTCCACCGGGTTCTGCTCTTCCAGTTCCACCAGATACTGTCGCACCGTATGGTTAACCTGTGCCGCTTCCACTAATTGCTCCCGCGGAATACGGCTCTCCTTAGCTGCATTCGCCTCCACGAAGCTGCCATCCACCGACAGGTGCTTCCCCTGCACCAGTCCCACTTCCACACATTGCCTCACGATCTCCTCAAACAACTGCTCGAACAATTTCGATTCCTGGAACCGCCCGTGCCGATTCTTGGAAAACGTGGAGTGATGCGGGATCTCCTGATCGAATCCCAGTCCCGTAAACCACCTCCACGCCAGATGCATGCGCAGTTCCTCTACCAGCTTGCGTTCGCTGGCGATGCCGTACAAATAACCAATCAGCAGAATGCGCAGCAGTAGCTCGGGATCAATCGAAGGTCGACCGGTCTCACTGTAGCTGTCTTTCAATCGCTCGCGCACAAACCCGAAGCTGATGTGCTTCTCGATCAGCCGCAGCAGATGGTTCTCAGGAACTTGATCTTCCAGACGGAAGTAGTAGAACAACGCTTCCGAACGGGCATGGTGCCCCATCATGATGAGCAGGCCTCCGAAAATGGAAATCCAGAAAGACATGTGCAGCTTCCTTGTAACATGCTCCCGCCCTATCTCTGCCTGCTAATTGCAGTGACTTTTTCAACACCCACAGGCGATTACACCAATTATCGAATCCTGAACAAATGCCGAGCCATTCATGAGATAGCTAGTAGTCTTGCCAGCTAGCAATCTGAGACTGAATCATGATTCAGAATCTCGCGGGCCCGAAATCCCATCTTGAAGAGAGAGTGGATATAGCAGCCTATCTGCGACGCATTGGGTACACGGGGCCAATTGTGCCCACACTCGAGACATTACGCGAAATTCATCGGGCGCACCTGCTGGCCGTGCCATTTGAAAATCTCGATATTCCGCTGGGCCGCCAGATCGTCTGCGACGAGGATATCTTTGTCTGCAAGATCGTGGAGCGGCGCCGGGGTGGCTTCTGCTACGAGATGAACGGCGCGTTCGCGGCGCTGCTGCGGGCAATAGGATTCCGCGTCACCCTGCTCTCAGCGCGAGTGCCGCAACCGGACGGCAGCGATGGGCCGGAATTTGATCACCTTACGTTGAGAGTCGACATCGAAGAACCATGGTTGGCCGATGTGGGATTCGGCGATTCCTTCATGGAGCCGCTGCGGCTGAAAACCGGAATCGAGCAGGAACAGGAGGGGCGGCGGTTCCACATCGTTGATTTCGGCGAATTATTGCACGTGGAGAGGGCCGAGCCTGGCGGATCGTGGAAAACAGAATACTCGTTTACGCTCAAGCCGCGGCACCTGCGGGAGTTCGCTGGGATGTGTCACTACCACCAGACCTCGCCCGAGTCTCCGTTTACCCGGAAGCGCTTGTGCACAATAGCTACTCCAGAGGGACGGATCACGCTGTCGGACATGAAACTGATCGTCACGCGTGCAGGAAAAAAGCAAGAACGAGTACTGGCATCAGAAGAGGAGTGGAGGGAGGCGTTGATGGAAAAGTTCGGCGTGGTACTTTAACCGCGCATTGATCTTAGACTTAAGAATGGTGCTTCTGAAGGCTGATGGCCGACAGCTGAGAGCTACTTCGCCAACGCATTCACGCGGGCGCTCAGTCGTGACTTGTAGCGTGAGGCGGTGTTTTCGTGGATTACGCCCTTCTGGATGGCCTTGTCCAGGGCGGATACGGTCTGACGATAGACTTGCTCTGCTCCCTGCTTGTCCCCTTTGGCTAAAGCTTCACGCAGCTCGCGCAAGGTGGTGCGCAGGCGGGAGCGGCTGGCTCGGTTGCGTTCGGTACGTTTCTCGGTCTGCCGGGCGCGTTTCAGCGCCGAAAAATGATTAGCCATGCTGGTCGGTTACCTTCGTTTTGCCAGAGAGATGTTCGGGTGGGTGCCGAATACGTTATTGTACGGGAGCAACTCTTGACTGGTCAAACGGGTATGGCCGACGTTGTCGAGCGCC
>QIAR01000063.1 GCA_003225595.1 Acidobacteriota bacterium
GTACGCATACCACTATCTTCGTACTGGATACGTGTTCGGCAACCCGGAGTTCTTTCGCTACAACATCGCGGCCACGTTGAACCCGTTTCGAGTGATATTGGCTCTAGGCATGCGCCTTTGGCAGATGTTCGGATATTTGCACCTATATCTTCTCACGATGGCTATGCTTCTGGCGTTGTGGCGTCCTCCGCTGCATGATAGAGACGGAGAACGGCAGAGAATTCAGGTATCTGTGCAGTTAATTTTTCTCGCCATTGTGGTTGCGTACGTCGGAGTCATGTCCATAGTCGGTGGCGCAGTGCTGGCGCGTTACATGCTCCCGGCGGTTCCGCTCGTGATCATCGTGGGCGTGTCAACACTCTGGCGGCGCGTGCGTTATTGGCGTGAAGTAGTGGTAATCGTGGCGTTGGCATTTGCTGCCGCGCTGTTTGTCAATCCTCCGTATGGCTTTTCGATCGAGGATAATCTTGCCTATCGGGACTACATCCTGCTGCACCAGGACGGGGAGAAGTTCGTTGAGGCGCGTTATCCGATGGCTCGCGTATTGACTGCGTGGCCTGCTTCCGACGAACTCACGCGGCCGTACCTTGGCTATATCACCCGACCTATGCGCGTGGTGCGCATCGAGGATTTCACAGTCGAACAGCTCATGGTCGCAGCGGATCTGAGCTCAAACTTCGACGTGGCGCTGGTGTTCTCTACCAAGTACGAGCCAGCGCATCCGTTGCTCGAACACTGGACCGCCTGGGAAAAGCTAAAGACCCGCTTCTTTGGGTTTCATCGCGATCTCCCGCCTGCAGCCGCATCGCAGGTGTTGGGAGGGAAAATTGTGTTCAGCGGAACTCGGCATGGCCAGTGGGTGGCGGTGATCGAGGTGCAGAGGGTGGAGGAAGCACGCGCGCACAAATATTAGGACCTGCCACTCCAGTTTTAGCCGTTCTGCCGACAACTGATTCACCGCTGCATCAAATGGCAGGAGTGCGTCTTGATCACCAGCCACACTTCGTGTCCCGGTGCAAGGTGAAGTGAATCGCGGGCGGCGAGTGTGAGGTGAACTTCCGTTTGCACTCCACAATCTAGTTTGCCTACTACAAGCACATCTCGCTGAGCCAGCGAAAGCAGTTTTGCGGGAAGTATGTTTCGCGCACTCAATCCGATCGGCTGAGATGTGGCGAGCAGGATGTCACCAGCTCGAATGCCGACACGCAACATCGAACCAACTGCGGCCCGTACCAATGGAGTCTCGATTTCCACATTGCTTCCGCTCAACCGGCAGGTCATGGTGCCTCGCTCTTCATGCGCGGCAACCACAACGGCATCAAAGATATTCTCGAACCCAGCCAGTTGTGCCACGGTTTCCTGCTGAGGAGCGCTCATGACCTCATGCGGAGTTCCCTCGGCGACAATGCGCCCGCTCTCCAGCACAATCACGCGTTCTCCCAGAGCGAAGACCTCTTCGCGGCTATGGGTCACGTAAAGGATGGGAATACGATGTGCCTGGTTCCAAGCTCGTAGATCATCGAGAATATGCGACTTTGTACGCGCATCCAGTGCGGCTAGCGGTTCGTCCAGCAGCAACAGATGCGGATCCGTGACCAATGCCCGTGCGAGCGCAACCCGTTGGCGCTCGCCGCCAGAGATTTCTCCGGGCCGGCGCAGTCGCAGATGGTCGATGCGGAAGGCTTGCAGGATGGAAGCGCATCGCTGCTGGCATTTTTGCCGGTTGATGTGGATTAACCCATATTGAATGTTCTGCTCGGCCGTCAGATGCGGAAACAACGCGAGATCCTGAAAGACATACCCGACCCGGCGGCGGGACACGGGCATGTTCAAGCCTAACGTGGAATCAAACAGGATCGTCTTTCCCATCGCAACCCGGCCGGCGTCTGGCATTGTGAGTCCCGCAAGACAATCGAGTAGCGTGCTCTTCCCGGCTCCCGAAGGTCCGAATAGGATTGTGAGTCCGGGTGGCGCGGCGAATTTAACCTCAAGTGTGAAACCTTGAGCGTTGCGGGCGAAGCACTTTCGGACTTTCGCGAAAAGCACATAGGTGGAATCGGTGGACCCAGACTCGGTCACTTTTTGTGCACGGCTGATCTCAGGCCGAGAACCTATCTCCACGGCCACACCGTCCATACTCTTCGGTTCAGCGCATATACGGCTGAAAGCACTACAAAGGAAATTGTCAAGAGAACCAATGCAGTCTGATTGGCCGAGGCGTAGTTGGATGCTTGCACTTGGTCGTAGATGTCGATTGAAACTGTTCGAGTCACGCCAGGGATGTTGCCGCCCACCATCAGCACAACTCCGAACTCGCCCATCGTGTGGGCAAAACTCAAAGCGACTCCGGTGACCAGGCCTGATGCTGAGAGAGGAAGAATCACGCGGAAGAAAGTCCGAAGTTTCGAGGCGCCCAGAGTTGCCGAGGCCGCAATCAACTTAGGATCGACGGCAGCAAATGATGCAGCAAATGGCTGCACGGCAAATGGCAAGCTATACAGAAGGGAGCCGATCACCAGTCCCTGAAATGTAAACGCGAGAGTGTGGCCGGTGAGAGCTTCCCACCAACGACCGATTGGGCTGTGCGGCCCGAGAGCGACCAGGACATAAAAACCCAGCACGGTCGGCGGTAGCACAATGGGTAACGCGACAATCGCCTCTACCAGGAATTTCCAGCGCCAGCGCGAGTAGGTAATCCAGTAGGCGATCGGCAATCCAATCAACACCAATATCGCAGCAACCAGCACAGCCAGTCTGATCGTCAACAGAAAAGCTTGCCAGTCCATCAGTGCTTCTCCTCGGGAACAGCGAAGCCATACCGCTGCAGCACGGCAATCGCTTCCGGCTTTTTTAGATACTCGAGGAATGCCGCGGCGTCTCTCTTATGCGCCGAGTGGGCGAGGATGACAACCGCCTGATTCAGAACCGGGTAAGCGTCCGCAGGAATTTCCCAGTAATGGCCTTCTCCGTGCATTGCGGGCGCTAATGCAAGCGAAAGAGCCACAATACCTACCTGCGCGTTGCCGGACTCCACGAACTGCGCTGCCTGCGAGGCGTTTTCCCCGAGTACCAGCCGCTCGGCAACTCTCTCGTAAATTCCAAAATGTCGCAGCGCGGCCACTGCGGCGCGCCCGTACGGCGCATGTTGTGGATTAGCGATTGCGATCTTCTTCGCCGAGGGTTCGAGCAAAACGTTCATACCGACATGTTCGATGTCCAAGGGAGACGAAGCAGGCACCCAGAGCACCAGGCGTCCGACGGCGTAGCGGTAGAAAGAAGACGGCTCCGCCAAACCTGCTGTGACCAGTTGCTTGGAATAGTCTTCATCCGCGGAGAAGAAAAGGTCGAAAGGCGCTCCATTCTGGATCTGATTAAACAGGTTCCCGGACGAACCAAACGCCAAGTTGGCTGTCTTTCCGGTCTGCTTTTGATAATTGGCGGCCAATTCGGAGAGCGCAGCATTCAAGTCGGCAGCCGCAGCCACCGTGATCCCTTGGCTCCAGCCGAAAGTACTGCACAGCACCGTCTGCAATGCCAGATTTGCGAGCCATTTCACGATCCGCATGTGGAGACTCCGTGGCCGCAGCTTTCGTTCGGGCAGCCGAGCTTTGCCGTCAAACCTTAATGATCATGACTTCCGTGGCTTTAATGAGAGCAGCCGCCGTCTGTCCCCTCTTGAGTCCCATTTCGCGGACCGCGTCAGCGGTAATTAGTGACGTAATATGTTGCCCACCAATGGAAATCACAACCTGCCCCACCAACCCGCTAGTGCGAACGTCCACGATGCGACCAACAAGCTGATTGCGACCGCTGATCCGCCGGAAACTGGTTCGCAGCTCCGGGCCGGACTTCCTCTGGGCCCGGTGCAGCAGACGGTCCACTTCGCTCTGTGGGATGCGATGATGCCCTCCAGGCGTTTTTATGGTGCGCAGCTTGTGCTTGTACACCCATTGTTTCAGCGCTGGATAACTGACTCCTAGCAAGTGTGCCGCATCTCGTGGCTTAAAGAGAATTTCCGCCATGTTGCTGTTATTAGATGATTAGAATTGATAAGTCAATATGATTTAATTCGATTAACTCTTCCTGCGCAAAGAGTGCGATTGCTGTTTCAATGCTTCTATGTAAAGTTTTGTAAAATCTTGGCCTTAGGAGCCGACGAGACTATATTTTTGGCAACGGGTTGTATGTCAGAGGAATCGAATTAAATAGCTAGTTAAATCGAGGATTAAGGTGCAACTGCTAAAACGCCATTGGTTAATCGCGTCGGGAATCATCGTAGCGATTGCCTTACTTGCTGCCTTCAAATTCAAGGGAAGCGATAAGCCGCAGTACTTTACGACCAAAGTCGATCGCGGCGACATTCGCGACGTCGTGGAGGCCACGGGCACGATTAACGCCGTCACCACCGTGCAGGTAGGCTCGCAGGTTTCCGGCACCATTTCGCATCTTGCCGCCGACTTCAATTCCCGCGTCAAGAAGGGACAGGTCATCGCGCAGATCGATCCTTCGCTGTTCGAAGGTACGCTGCTGCAAGCCAAAGCAGACCTTAGCAATGCGCAGGCAAATCTGGCAGCCTCCAAAGCCAATGCCGAGAAAGCCAGAGCAACTGCTGTCCAAACGAAAGCTGACTATGAGCGCACGCAGGGGCTGACCAAAGAAGGTGTAATGAGCCAGCAGCAACTCGACCTGGCGAAGGCCAATGCCGAAAGCGCGCAAGCGGCCGTTAGCGCGGCAGAGGCTCAGGTGATTCAGGCCGCAGCCCAGGTAAAACAGAAGGAAGCGGCAGTCACCGTGGCGCAGACGAATCTGAACTACACCACGATTCACGCTCCCATCGACGGAACTGTCATCGCGCGCAACGTGGATGTAGGGCAGACTGTCGCCGCATCGCTTCAAGCGCCGACGCTCTTCACCATCGCGCAGGACCTGACCAAAATGCAGGTCTACGCCAGCACAGATGAGTCGGATGTAGGCATGATCCGTCCCGAGCAGACGGTCACGTTCAAAGTGGATGCTTACCCCAAGGACACATTCACTGGACGCGTTTCCCAGGTCCGCATGAATGCCACGACGGTACAGAACGTCGTTACCTACAACACGGTGATTGACTTCGATAATCCAGACACGAAGCTTTTTCCCGGGATGACCGCATACATCACCATTCCGGTGGCGACCGCGAAGAACGTTCTGCGCGTCCCCAACGGGGCTCTACGCTACAAGCCTGACATGAAAGCCGAAGATATCCGAGCTCTATATAAAAAATATGGCTTGCAGGGCGGTGAACAAACGCGCGCGAGCACAGAAGGCCCCGGCGCCGGTGGAGCTTCCGGGAAGCAGTGGAGGGCACAATCGCAAGGCTCGCGCGGCGGTGGCGGAGACACCGGCTCTGGCGGAGATACTGGCCACGGAGATACCGCACAGACGCGGGCGCCGCGGCTGGATGTAGCCGTGGTCTGGAAGCTGCGCTCGGACAAAACACTGGAGCCGGTCCGGATTCGCACCGGTATCACCGATCATACGGTGACGGAGGTCACGCAGGTCCTGAATGGCGATCTGAAAGATGGTGATCAGCTTGTGACCGGCGCGATGACCGCGACCTCGGGTTCGCGTCCACCAGGCATGGGCGGAGCGCAACCGGGTCGGATGCGATAGACGTGCTTAGCCGCTGAGGCATTAAGGTCCTGCCGGAAAAGCACCTGAGCAAATGGCAACTATTTCACAACTCGCGATAAAAACATCGAGCGGTACAGATCGCCACGTCATCATTCAGGTCGACGATGTCCACAAATACTATGACTTGGGCGAAACACGCGTGCATGCGTTGCGCGGGGTCAGCGTGCAGATCGAGCGCGGGGAGTTCGTTGCGATCATGGGAGCCAGCGGCAGCGGCAAGTCCACCTTCATGAATATTCTCGGCTGCCTCGACAAGCCTACCAGCGGTCGCTACTTGCTCGAAGGGATTGAGGTCTCGCAGCTCAGCAAGAAGGCGCTGGCTGCTATCCGCAATCGCAAGATCGGGTTCGTGTTTCAAGGGTTTAATCTGCTGTCACGCACCACGGCTCTGGAGAACGTAGAGCTGCCGACTTTGTATGCGCAGGTTACGAAGCAAGAAGGGCAGAAGCGGGCGCGGGAGGCGCTGGAACTTGTCGGTCTGGGGGATCGAATGATGCACTATCCTGCCCAGCTTTCTGGCGGACAGCAGCAGCGAGTGGCGATTGCGCGCGCTCTGGTAAACCGGCCTTCGATCCTGCTGGCTGACGAACCCACAGGCAATCTCGATAGCCGCACCTCTGTCGAAATCCTGGAAGTGTTTCAGAAGTTGAATGATGACGGACTAACCGTCGTTCTGGTTACGCACGAGACGGATATCGCGCAGTTCGCCAAACGCAGTATTCAGTTTCGCGATGGCAAGATCCGCCGCGATGAGCCGATTCATAATCGGCCGGTAGCATCGGAGGTCATTAAGAATATGCCGACGCTGGAGGATTGAGATTTTGGCAGTTCTCCTCACCGCAGAGTTCGCGATGTGCAGCAACGCGGAGAAGGCGGAAAACAATAAGGCGTTCCCAATTTGGGTGCTTTGAATGTGGCCAATGGTCAGTCATCACAATGCTCGATTGTTTGTGCCGGCTAGAATCTAGGGCCGCAGGAGGCGCTCACATGGAAATTCAAGAAGCGTTGAAGATCGTACGGGCTCTGGCAGACGGTGTTGATCCTGAAACAGGCGAGGTGCTGTCCAGTGAGTCGGTTTATCAGAATGCTCAGACCGCAAGGGCGCTCAACCGGGCTCTAACAGCGTTGGAGTATGTCGAGGAGAAAGAACGGAATCGACACAAACTCCCCGGCAACGCGGGAAAATCGTGGACTCGGGACGAGGAGCAACAAGTTTGCGAGGAACTTCGCAAAGGAGTCGACTTTCACGAGATTGCGAAGACTCACAACCGAACTGTGGGTTCGATCATTGCGCGGTTGGTGAAGCTGGGGCAGATCAATCCCAATACGTCGCGCCACGAGCGGCATAGTGGAATTTTATGGACCTGATGCAAATCATCCGAATCGCCATGCGGGCTTTGGCCCGAAACAAGCTGCGCTCCAGCCTGACCATGCTGGGCATCATCATCGGTGTGGGCGCGGTGATTGCCATGGTCAGTGTGGGACAGGGCGCTCAAGAACAGGCGCAGCAGCAGATCGCCGCCATGGGATCGAACATGCTCTTCGTAGGGGCCGGCACCGTGACTCGCGGGGGAATGCACATGGGTTGGGGCGCCACGAAGACTCTGGTCTACGCAGACATGCAAGCCATTCTGCGCGAATGTCCGGCGGTGAAGGCGGCCGCACCGGGTAGCCAGACCTCGGCGCAAGTGGTCTTCGGCAATGACAATTGGGCTACTCAAATCAATGGCACGGAACCGCAATATTTTGAAATTCGCACCTGGCCCTTTGCCGAGGGCACGTCCTTCACCCAGGAAGATGTGGAGATGGCCGCCAATGTCGCCGTCATCGGCGAAACCGTCCGCAAGAACCTGTTTGGAGCGACCGACCCGATCGGCCAGACCATCCGCATCAACAATCTGCCCTTCCGCGTGGTGGGCGTGCTGCTACCCAAGGGGACTTCGGCCGCCATGGGGCAGGATCAGGACGATATCGTTCTTGTCCCCATCACCACATTACAAAAGAAAATTACTGGGCAGGACTGGCTGCGCTGGATCATGGTTTCCGCCGTTTCACGACAATCCAGCTACACTGCGCAACAACAGATTACCTCGTTGCTGCGCGATCGGCATCGCATCCGTCCCGGTCAGGACGACGATTTCATGGTGCGCAACCTAGCTGACATGGCCGACTTGGCTGACCAGCAGGCGCGACTTTTCACCGTGCTGCTAGCATCCATCGCGAGCATCTCGCTGCTCGTGGGCGGTATTGGCATCATGAACATCATGCTGGTGTCGGTGACTGAGCGTACCCGCGAAATCGGCATCCGCATGGCGATCGGCGCCACAGAAGGCGATGTGCAGCAGCAGTTCTTGATCGAGGCGATTGTGCTCAGCCTCCTCGGAGGCGCGATCGGGATTTTTCTCGGGGTGACGGTTTCCTATCTCATCACTGAAACCCTGGGCTGGCCGGTTCTGGTTTCGCCGACCGCAATCGTGACCGCAGTTATGTTCTCGATGGCGGTGGGAATCTTTTTCGGCTTTTATCCGGCACGAAAGGCCGCGCGGCTGGATCCCATTGAAGCGCTGCGATACGAATAAATCGGCCTTCTGGCATCCGGTGATCCGGCCTCTGGCGTCCGGCCCCAGGCGTCCGCTACTGCAGACCGAAGCCGCGTAGGGAACGGCAAGTCACTTCAGCGTTGTTTTTTTATACTTTTCTGGTTCCTATCTGGGACTATTCTCCTCGCAAATTCCAATAATCGTTGACAGCCCGAGAGCGGGCCGAAATACTTGAATGCACCTCCCCTCAGCCTCGCCGGATCTTCGATATGACAATTCGCGTCGCGCCACTTCGCCTCTTGACTCTCGGTCTAGTGTTTTTCTTTGCCTCTGCTAATCACCTGGCACTGGGTCAGGGGGCAAAAGTGACCTCGCCCGCGGAACCCATCTCGGATGCGGATCGCGACCATCCGAAACAGCGGGAAGAATGGTTCATGCGGGGTCGCAGAGTGCCGGGACAATCGGCAGCCGCCTTGCGCCATCGCGCTCACCAGCAGAAAATTCAAATGCGTGCGCGGAAGTCTGCCGCGCAAAACACGAGTGCCACATCGCTGAACGCCTTCAACTCCGCTTGGACGCCGCTCGGCCCCGCGCCCTTGGCGTCTGATGCCAGTGGCTCTGGCCTACAGGATTATGGGTTTGTGTCAGGCAGAGCCACTTCGGTCGCGATTGATCCCGCCGACTCGACCGGCAACACGGTGTACATCGGCGGCGCGTACGGCGGTGTGTGGAAATCCACTAACGCTGGCTCTGACAGCCAGAATCCCGCAAGTATTACGTGGACCCCAGTCATTGATAACCAGCCGACGCTCGCCGTCGGCTCAATTGCAATCCAGCCACAGTTAAGTAATCCCGATCCGACCAGGAGCGTGGTCTTGGTGGGCACGGGTGAGGCAAACAGTTCCGCCGACTCGTACTACGGACTGGGCTTTTTGCGGTCCACGGATGGTGGCAATACCTGGAGCCTGATCTCAACTTCTGATGGTGGAGCGCTTTCGCTTAAGGGCCTGGGTGCGACCAAAATCGCCTTTAGCAGGGCACAGACGAACACGGTCGTGGCATCGCTGGCCACCGCCGCTGCGGGCTTCATTGATGGCGCGTTCACTCAAAGCACCGTGCGCGGTTTGTACACATCCACCGACGCCGGTCTCACGTGGACGCACCAGACGCCTCTCGACGGTACAGTTCCGATCGATCCCACTTCCGCAACCGCCGTCGTCTACAACGAAGCGGCCGCAACGTTTTATGCAGCGATCCGCTTTCATGGCTTCTACTCCTCTCCGGATGGGCTGCACTGGACGCGAATTACTAATCAGCCGGGCGGAAGCGTGTTAAGTACGACGGCCTGTCCAGCGGTCTCGACGAGCGTTCAGACTCCTTGCCCCATGTATCGCGGCGAATTTGCTGTCGTTCCCGGACGCAACGAGATGTATGTCTGGTATGTATCGATCAGCACCGCAACCGGACAGGAGGTGGATCGCGGCATCTGGAGGAGCATCGATGGCGGAAACACCTGGACAAGAATCAACGAGGCTGGACTGACGAACTGTGGGGACGTTGCGGGCGGGTGCGGCGTACAGCAGGGAGCCTACAACCTGGAACTGGCGGCAGTGCCGAATGGCACTGCCACAGATCTTTATGCTGGTGCGGTGAACCTGTTTAAGTGCACGCTGGCTAATAGTTCCAGCATTGGTTGCACACAGTCGAACGCTTCCTGGCTAAACCTGACGCACGTGTACGGATGCAGCTCGATCGCAAAGGTGCATCCCGACCAGCACGGCATCGATTTCATCCTGGCCAGCGGCAAAGAGCTGATGTATTTCGCCAATGATGGCGGCATCTATCGCGCGCTCGATGGTTTCGTGGGACTGACCACCGGCTCGTGCGCCGGCAGCAACCAGTTCGACAGCCTCAACCAGAAGCTAGGATCGATGACGCAGTTCGTCTCGTTCTCGATTGATCCAAACGATGCTAATACGATTCTCGGCGGCACGCAGGACAACGGCTCTCCCGCATCTTCACAGGCCACAACCAACACCCCATGGATTAACGTCAACGGGGGTGACGGCGGTTATAACGCGATCACGCCCAGTTCACATCTGGATTGGTTCGTATCGAATCCTGACGTCCCGCCGCACGGGCTGGAAATTGATCATTGTTCGCTGGGCGCCAACTGCCATACTCTTGATTTCTCCCGCGGGGCCGTGGTCACGAGCTCGCAATTGGGCGGCGATGACGGTGGATTCTATTTCCCTTACATTCTAGACCCGCAGGCCGATCATGAGCTGCTGGTTGGGACTTGCCGCGTTTGGCGGGGGGGACCAAGTACCAGTGCCGGCACTTACACGGCGCTGAGCAATAATTTTGAAGTTGGCGGTTCAAGCATTTGTACAGGTGGCGAGGTCAATCAGGTTCGTGCTTTGGCTGCGGGCGGGCCAAAGGATTCGAGTGGCTTCTCCAACGTGATCTATGCCGGTACGGACGGACTTGGTCCGCTCGAAAGCTTCGGATCGGGGCTTCCTCCCGGTGGCCGCGTATTCATCACTACGAATGCTGCCGGCGGTCCCGGGACTTTCGTCGAACGAACTCAGAACATCAATCCTAATAGCTACCCGGTGTCCAGTATTGCGATTGACACTTCCGATCCAACCGGTCAAACCGCGTATGTGGCCATTATGGGGTTTGGCGCCCCCCACGTTTGGCAGACCACCAATGCGGGCCAGACGTGGACAGACTTCACCGGCAACCTGCCGGACGCGCCGGCAAACTCCTTGGTAGTCGATCCCGGCACGGATCCCACCACAGGAACTATCTTTGTCGGCACCGACGTAGGGGTGTTTTCGAGCAGTACCGCCAGTTCGAACTGGACGGAAGTAGGACCTCTGGTTCCGGACGCTTCCGGGTTCCTGCCCAATGTGCCGGTCACGGCGTTGCGGATGTTTACTTCTCCGGGAACCAAGAAGTTGCGCGCCTCCACTTACGGTCGCGGGATCTGGGAGAACGTGCTGCTATCATTCCCGGACTACGGGATCACTATTTCGAATTCTCCGCAGATAACCTTTCCTGCAACAAACG
>QIAR01000632.1 GCA_003225595.1 Acidobacteriota bacterium
GGCTCCGCAGCTGGCGTCGGTGGTGACAGTGGCCCACAGAGCAGTGTTCGCGATTCCGAAACGGACCTCTTTGCCCTCCATGTTCCCACCTGGTTGTACAGCGCTAACATGCTGGTCCACTCCGGCAAGAAGCGAGTTGCCGCGAGCCTCAGCCCAATACGCGACTGTGACCCCTGCAAGGAACAAGATCGCCATTGTTGCCCAGACTGCCCAGCCATGGGCCTGCGAACCTGTCATTCGCCCCAGTGTGTAGGTGAGTCCCGCGGAAACAGCAAAAATCGAGAAAAGTTCAATGAGATTCGACAACGGCGTCGGGTTCTCAAAAGGATGGGCACTGTTGGCATTGAAGAAGCCGCCGCCGTTCGTACCCCATTCCTTGATGATCTCCTGCGAAGCCACGGGACCTTGCGCAATCCTTTGCTCAGTAACCGTGTCCATCATCGGCTTGCCGTCCGGACCAGTCACAGGCTTGCCATCAGAGCCGACCTTCTGCACTTGTTGCGGTTCAACCAGCTTCACGGTGTCATAGGGCCTGAGATTTTGCACAACACCCTGTGAGACCAAAAGTAAAGCTCCAACAACACAGAACGGTAGCAACACCCAAAGGCAGCTGCGAACCATGTCCACCCAGAAGTTGCCGATCGTCTCCGTCTGACGGCGCGCAATGCCGCGGATAAATGCAATGGCCAGTGCAATACCGACTGCCGCCGAGACAAAGTTGTGATAAGCAAGGCCAGCCATCTGAGTGAAGTAGCTCATCGTGGTCTCGCCCGCATAGTTCTGCCAGTTGGTGTTGGTAGTGAACGAAGCTGCCGTGTTGAAAGCCAGATGAGGAGGATTGACCGTCCCAAGTTTCTGCGGATTAAATGGCAGAAATCCCTGCAGACGCTGGATTAAGTACAGCAGCAGCATGGAGACCGCGCTGAACAAAAGCATTGCAATTGCATGCTCGGTCCAGCGCATCTCGTGATCTTCATCCACACCCGTGACCCGGTACAGCAACCGCTCGATCGGCCGCAGCACAGGATCCATAAATGTCCGTTGCCGGCTAAACACATGCGCCATGAAAATGCCCATCGGCTTGGTGACAGCAAGGATGAGCGCGAGGAAGAACAGAATTTGGAACCAGCCATTGGCCGTCATATCAGAATTTCTCCGGACGCGACAGTGCGTACAGCAGGTACACCATGGTCAGAGCACTGACGACGAGCATGATTATTGATTCCACACTCATTTGATCCACCTCACTTCACGCGATCGCAGAAGCGTACGTATCCAATGGACAAGATGAAAAACGCGATCGTAATCACAACATAGACGAGGTCCTGCATACTCGAATCCCCCTAGTGGGGTATCCGCTTGACTCAGGGAATGCCTACATCTTGTGGTCGCGCGGATCCAATTCCGGCGGACTACACAGCATGTCGTGGCCACCTGAGTGAAGCAGATACCCACCTCCCCCTAAATGGGAAGAACGGCTGATTGGAGAAGTCTCGCCGCCACTCGGTGCGGACCAGGAATCCATCGGCAAACTTATACTCATAGGTAAGCGTAGTTTCCTTCAGAGCCTGGGTTGTCCCGCTAAACAAACCATCGCGGTCAGACAAGTACTCTGTGCGTCCCGCCAAAGACACTTTAGGTGTCAATTGGTAGTGCGCGTAGCCTGCTCCGCCGCTGACGTGAGTCGGAGTCGATTGCGAAAAGATGCGATTTATGACGTAGTCGGCCTCGGCCGCCAGCGTCAGCTTCGGCGAAGCTGTCCAAGTCACGTACGAATCGAAGATGTGCAGATGTCCGTTTGGGGTGGGAATGATGGGGATGTTGGGTAGTCCCCGCTGCGTTGGCGCACTAGGAAATTCCGGGTTCAAGGCAGGCACCACATCCCGCTGCTCCTGCCCACCGTTATAATTGATGTTCCAGCTCACCGTCTTCGCAGGGTGAAGCGTCAGAAACATCATTTGCGATTTGAAGCCGTTGAAGTCCTCTGTTTGCTGGGTGCCGTTCACCACCGCGTACGTCAGCGTCACAAAATTATTGAACTGATAAGTCGCGCGTACACCCATGTGGTAAAAGGGCAGAAAGTTGAAATAGTAGGACCGCGAGTAATTTATCTGGTCCTTAGTGTAGTTGTTCTCGATGCCCATCGCGCTCGCCCATTTCCCGAAGTCGACGGTCAGGCCGTTACCAAGAGGAAAAATGTATCTTCCGTAGACCTGAAAAACTGGACGGTAGACCTGCGGGCGCAACTCATTTACGGCGCTGCCCTGCAGGGTCTCCGTCGCCTGTCCGAACTGCAGGTCCAAACGCGCACCGAAGCGGCGGCCGGCGCTAACATCGGGAGCGCGTTCTAAGATCAGGTTCGCCTGGTTCAAACTGAAACTGTTGCTGCTGACATCATAGGCACGCAGTAGGTTGACTCTTCCCACCGGCCGATTGAAGTTGTAGCCGTAATAGCCATCGATGCCCAGATTGATCGTTGTGCCCTGGAAAAAGTCCAGAACACCCCGTTCGTCTGGCGTCAACTGAGTAGCATCTGCCAGGGGCTGTGCTGCGGCCGGATCGCTGGCTCCCTTTTCTTCGGGAACCGCAGCTAGTTGTTGTTTCTCTAGCTGTTCTTCCAGGCGCGCAACCTTGGCCTGCAGTTGCTGGACAAGCTGTTGCAACTCACGGAATTCTTGTGCACTGGCAGCTCCGTCTGCTTTCTCCTGAGCATGTAGTGGCATAACCAATAGTGTCGCAGTTATTGCCATCACCACCGCTCCCCTGCCCGATCTTCTTGTGCACTTCTGGTCGCGCGCCCTGCGATCCATGACTAAAACTTTCTTGCGCTTCGCAGAGAACTCACTCTTGATGAAACGAACGGCCACCGATCCCGACGACCCAGCCCTTAGCTCTTTGTGGAGGGCGACCAGAAATCGCAGCAGGAAGGCCACGATCACTACGCTGGAGCCGAAGAATAGGAGGTTCATTCCAACCCTCCTGCATTTGCGGTCTTCATGCAATCCGTCCTCTGGGACAATTGAACAATCCCCGACGTAAAAGCGGAGTAAGGAGTTCATAAATTGTTCGTAAGGGTCGGGTGGGGAGGGCGGTTATTGTCCGGGCTCGAACCGGTAACCAACCCATGGCTCAGTAACGATATAGCGCGGGGACGAGGCTTCTGGTTCCAGCTTCTTTCGCAGTTGGCCGACGAACACTCGGAGATATTCCACCTGATCCGTACTCTGGCCGCCCCAGATTGCGCTCAGGAGAGTGCGGTGGGTAACGACCTTTCCGGCATGGCGCGCCAAATAGACAAGCAGGTCAAATTCCTTGGGAGTCAGATGGACCTCACGGCCGCGGACCGTAACCTTGTGGGCCGCCAGGTCGATGCGGAAGTCACCTACCTCGATTAGGCTCAGCTCTTCACTCTCAGTTGCCGGCAGACGGCGCAGATTGACACGTACCCGGGCGAGCAATTCCTCCATGCCAAATGGCTTGGTGACGTAGTCGTCGGCACCGGCGTCGAGGGCTTGCACTTTGGCCCTCTCCTCGCCACGAACAGACAGGACGATGATAGGAACCTGTATTTTGGGTCGAAGCCGCCGGCACAACTCCAGCCCGTCCATGTTGGGCATGGAAAGATCCGTGATCACCAGGTCCGGCGTCCAGTCTTTCATGATCTCTAGTGCAGTCTCGCCATCGTTAGCGACGCGAATGTCATAACCTTGGCTGGAGAGGGACGTCCGAAGAACCCGAGTGATCTGGGGCTCGTCGTCAACGACCAAGATGCGCCGGCGCTCAGTCATGGATTGTTATGTCCCAGTCAGGAATCAGTCAGGCTCTTGGGTGACGATGTGGACATCAACGGCAGGCGCGTCCCGCAGAAACTGATGAATCGCTGACAAATAAAGGTACCGCCTCAACCCACGGGTGGCCGAACGTCCGAAGACAACTTGGGTTATATGCTTCTCGCGTACAAATTCGGCCACGGCCTCAGCCACACTTTTGCCTTTTAAGCGAACTACATTCGCCCCCACATTCTCAGCAAATCGGATGTTCGCATTCAAAGTCTTCTGGTTGGCCTCGCTGCTGTCCTGCCCCATATCTATATAGACAACGTAAAGTTCGGCATCAATCGCCTGGGCCATGCGCGCCCCTCGTGCGATTAGATACTGAGCCGCGGGGTTGGAGCTGATGCAAACTGCGATTCGTTCCCGGACCGCAACCGCTCGGCCAGTTTCCTGTCTCGCTCGATAGGATTCGAGACTCCGGTCCACGGCGTGTGCGACTTGGCGCAGTGCCAGTTCCCGCAGTGCGATCAGATTTCCCTCGCGAAAGAAATTGTCCAGAGCCCGGTCCACTCTCTCCCGCGGGTAAATATCACCACGTCGCATGCGGTTCTGCAGAGCCTCCGGAGTGAGGTCCGCCATTACGACTTCGTTAACTCGTTGCAGCACCCAATCGGGCACCGTTTCTCGCACCTGTATGCCGGTGACGCTTTGTACCAATGGGGTAGCGCTTTCCAAGTGCTGAATATTCATGGTGGAAAGGACGTCGATGCTGGCGTCCAGCACCTCCAGGACATCTTCGTATCTCTTTCGGTGTTTGCTGCCATCGACGTTCGTATGGGCAAGTTCATCCACTAGAACGACATGAGGTTTTCGCGCCAGAATGGCATCAACATCCATTTCCTCGAACATCGCGCCTTTGTAGTCGATTTTTTTTCGAGGAAGAGTTTCCAGTTTCGAGGCCAACTCCTCGATCGCCTTGCGCCCGTGGGTCTCCACTACCCCAATCACAACATCTTCACCACGGCTGTGGCGGCGAAGGGCTTCGCTCAGCATGTTGTAAGTCTTTCCAACCCCGGGCGCGTACCCGAGAAACAGTTTGAACACGCCACCTTTATTTTTGGGCAGTGCCTCTTCCAGCCATTGCTCAGGACTCTTGTGCATCGCGCCTATTGTCGTTGAGCAACCTGGAATTGTCGATGTTAGCCAACCATGTCAGCTACAATCGCGTCGTGCAGCAGACGATGACCAAGTCGGTTCTGCGATATGTCGCAGCCGCGGCTCTCGTCTTTGCGATCGTTTACACCTATCACACATTGATCAGGGTGAATCCGACCATCGTTGCACTCACGTTCTTGCTTGCTGTGCTGGTGGTCTCGGCAAGATGGGGATTACGGCACGCCGTGTTCATGGCCATCGTGGCGACGCTAGCTTTCAACTACTTCTTTCTACCTCCAGTCGGCACCTTTACCATTGCAGATCCGCAAAACTGGGCAGCTCTATTTGCTTTTCTCATCACGGCAGTCATTGCCAGCCAATTATCGGAACGAGCCCGTCGCGAAGCACGCAACGCCAACGAGCGGCGTCGCGATGTCGAGCGTCTATATGATTTCAGTCAGCAACTGCTCTCTAGCGACCACGTGGCCGAACTCCTGAACGCTATTCCGCGATACGTCGTGGAGTCTTTCGGCGTAAAGGCGGCCGCTATTTCCCTCCCCAACCGGCCCGACATCTACCGGTCCGGGCCAGCGAGCGACGGCTTGGAGATACATGATTTACAGTTGGCCAGCATGCGGGGTGAACCCAAGATCGACGCGGAGAATGGCTTGGCATTTATGCCCCTTAGGATGGGAGTACGCGTGGTGGGCAGCATGGGCGTTTCCGGTGCGCTACTCTCCCGCCAGACGCTGGAGGCAATGAGCAGCCTTATCGCGATCGCTATAGAAAGGGCAGGCACGATTGAGAAGCTGGGACGCGCTGAGGCAGCGCGGGAAAGTGAGCAG
>QIAR01000633.1:0-390 GCA_003225595.1 Acidobacteriota bacterium
ACGCCATTGCGCTGGCAGATTTCACGGGCAATTTCAACCGTGATGCGCTCGTCGGCTGATTTCCCCATTAGCCTCAGCGTGTGCCGCGCTTTCTCGTCGGAAAAGACGTTCAGATAGGGTGACTGCTGCAGCTCCACCGCCAAAGCCTTCTTAAGCGTGCCGTCAAAGACTGCGTCACCCGTGGTGTTGACGAAATCCGCGAGTAGTATTGAGTCCCTTTCGGTGAGGGGTTGGGCCCTGTACAAGTGAACTAACAGACCTCCTGCGACGATTGCTGCCAGAACAACCGCTCCCGACACAAGAATCTTCCAGCGCGCGCGGCGTGGAGTTCCAGCACCCTCCGCTCCGCCCTGACGGGCTGCTGATACTCTGGCCGCACTTGTTTTCTCG
>QIAR01000633.1:483-3607 GCA_003225595.1 Acidobacteriota bacterium
GTATCGCGTTTCAGGCGTTGCAGATCGGCCCGCATATCCGCCGCATGCTGGTAACGCAGGTTGCGATCTTTCTCCAGGGCCTTATTGATGACATCTTCAAGTTTCGGTGACAGGTCGGGATTCAGACGCACTGGAGCTGCCGGTGCCCTGTGGAGAATGGCGTCGAATACGGCGGCCGAAGTGTCACCGCGAAAAGGGAGCGTACCGGTAGCCATCTCGTAAAGTACCGCCCCGAATGAGAACAGGTCCGTGCGGGCGTCTAGCTCTTTTCCTAGGGCCTGTTCTGGCGACATGTAGGCCACCGTGCCCAAGGCGACCCCAGGACTTGTTAGGTGCTCCTCGCCTATGGTCGGCGATCCGGACACTCCTGCAGCCTCAGGGGCTTTGGGCGGGAAAGTAAGTTTGGCCAGTCCGAAATCCAAGATCTTGGCATGACCACGCTTCGTGATAAAAATGTTCGCCGGCTTGATGTCCCGGTGAACGATACCTTCGCTGTGGGCGGCGTCCAGCGCATCCGCCACCTCGATACCGAGCGATAGTAGTGTCTCGAGATCCAGGGGTCGTCCGCTGATGCGGTGCTTGAGGGTCATCCCGTCCAGGAACTCCATTGCAATAAATGGATGGCCCTCATGCTCACCAATGTCATGAATCGTGCAGATGTTGGGGTGGTTCAGGGCAGAGGCTGCTTCCGCCTCGCGCTGGAAACGGCTCAAGGCCTGTGCGTCTTTGGCTACTTCATCGGGCAGGAACTTCAGAGCCACGAAACGGTGTAGCCGTGTGTCCTCCGCCTTGTAGACGACGCCCATCCCGCCACCACCGAGCTTCTCGATGACGCGGTAATGCGAGATCGTTTGGCCGACCACGCGGCAGACCTCCGCCCGTATGGGATGAGAATGGTAGGCCGCTACAGGCGTTCAAGTCAACGAAACTTGACGGCCACGTGCGAGCGATTGGGCTCCGGGCACTGTCGGAGTCCCTGTTGATCGTACAATTTGGTTGTATCTCCCATGACGAAGAAAACAGTTAGCCGCGGCCCGCGGAGCATTGACCTGACGCTGGTCCAGGAATGGCAGGACGGGCGGGTGCGGCGGTTTCAGGATTATCTGGTCGGGGAAGAGCCGCTGGAAATCCGCGTCGGCAAGCATGCGCTGAGCGTCACCATGCGAACCCCGGGCCATGATCTGGAGCTGGCCGCCGGGTTCTTGTATACCGAGGGGCTGATCCATCGGCGCGAAGAGATTGCCTCGATTGATTACGCCGAGGGCGGCAAGCCGACTGAACGGGGCAACGTAGTGCAGATCGAGCTGGCCAGTGCGGCGTCACTCGATCTGGAACGCGCACGGCGCAACTTTTTCGCGGTATCGAGTTGCGGGATCTGTGGGAAGGCCTCGATTGAATCGGTGCGCGTGCGAGACATCCAGAGGCCCAATCCACAACTTCGGCTCGACCCGCAGGTGCTCTGCCGCCTGCCCGAGACGCTGCGCGGCGCGCAGGCGATCTTCGGGCGCACGGGTGGGCTTCACGCCGCGGGTTTGTTCGACACGCGCGGCGAACTGGTAGCACAGCGCGAAGACGTGGGCCGACACAACGCCGTAGACAAAGTTGTGGGCTGGGCGTTGCTCGAAGGACGCTTGCCGCTCTCTGAGTACGTGCTCCTGGTGAGCGGGCGCGGGGGGTTCGAGATTATTCAGAAGGCCATTGTGGGAGGCGTGCCGTGGCGTCGGTTTCGGCGCCGTCGGGGCTGGCGGTGCGGCTGGCGCGGGAAATGGGACTCACGCTCGTTGGATTCCTGCGCGGCAAGCGGTTCATTGTCTATGCCGGGGAAGAGCGTTTGTCGCTGGCGGGCGCCGAGGTGGCGGCGTGGTTCACTATGGATCGCAACAAGGGAAAATAAGGTTAGCCAAACCCGGGAAGCTAATACAGCAGCCCATCCTCGGGGAGAGCGCCCATCGCGTGATGGCTGGGGCCACCGCCGCGTATGCGTTATTACTAGTCGCTTTCTGGTTCGCCGCCCACCATTTCGCCATGGAAGTCCGCACGCGCGGCCACATGGCGAGCAGTTTCACTGCCTTCGCGCTGCTGTTTGCCCCCTACTGGTTTTTCGGGTTCGGCGCCGCGGAGGTGCTCCAACGCATCCTCACCAGCCGCACGGTCCGCGTGCTAACTCCCGGACTTCTCCTCGTGCCCTATCTCGTGTTTTCTCTACCCCGCGGAGAGTTCCGCTGGATCTATGCGGTGGTGCTGTTCGGCATTCCGGTTGGGATTGCAGCGCTGTTCGAATTTTTGCCCCCCGGCGGAACCCAGCCCGCGATGCCCAAGTTGTCTTGGCAGGACGCTGTTGTCCTCGCCGTTGTCGGCCTGCCGGTGGAGTTCGGCTGGCTGGCCGGAAGCTTCCCGCATCCGGGAATGAGCGCACTGCCGAAGTTCCTACTCGTCGATTCGGCCCTCTATGGGTTCCTCGTGATGCGCCGGTTGGAAGGCGTTGGCTACGATTTTCGTGTACGCACCCGAGATGTGATCATTGGAATGCGCGAGTGCAGTTTCTTTGGTCTAATTGCCATCGTGCTAGGCATTGGGATTAGCTTCATCACGCCTCACGGCGGGATGCCTTCTGCGTCGTCGGCGTCGGCTGCATTGCTGATCACGTTTTTCTTCGTTGCCACTCCGGAAGAACTTTTCTTTCGCGGCCTGCTCCAGAATCTGCTCGAGCCGCGCATCGGTCGCCCGGGGTCGTTATTGCTGGCCGCCGTGATCTTCGGACTCTCTCATTTCAACAAGCCGCTGCCGTTCAATTGGCGATACGTGTTGCTGGGAACTATTGCAGGGATTTTCTACGGCCGGGCTTGGCGTGATCGTCGCCGGCTCTTCGCTTCGGCAACCACCCATACCCTGGTGGATGTAATCTGGTCGTTGTGGTTCCGGTAAGCGGTACGAAGTAGGTGCGCGGCTTCAACCCGCTTCACTACTCGCTTTCTCCGCTTTAACTACCTCGCTTGCACCCGCGCCAAATCTCGCTTCATGCCGCTTAAGCGGTAGGGGGGCCGGCATTAATGCCCCTGGTCCAAGCTTCAACGCCCATCGCGTGATGGCTGGGGCCACCGCCGCGTATGCGTTATTACTAGTC
>QIAR01000634.1 GCA_003225595.1 Acidobacteriota bacterium
GACAACGCATGACGGCGGGCAAAGGCATCCGCCATAGCGAGTACAACCCCTCCGATGAAGGTCCCGTGCAAATCTGGATTCTCCCGGAGAAGAATGGGCTCGAACCCAGCTACGAGCAGAAGAGCTTTCCTGAGGCTGAGAAGCACGGCAAGGTGCGGCTGATCGCGTCGCGGGAAGGCGCCAATGGCTCCGTCAGAATTAATCAGGATGCAAAGCTGTACGTCTCAGTGCTCTCGCCAGAGCAGGAGGTAGCACACCGGCTTGAAAAAGGCCGCCACGCATGGCTTCAAGTCGCGAAGGGTGCAGTGGAGTTGAACGGCAAGGCGCTAGATCAAGGCGATGGTGCGGCGATTGGCGATGAAGACAGACTGACGATCAAGGGTACGAAGGATTCGGAAGTGCTGCTATTCGATCTGGCCTAAAAGTTAGAGCAACGGATTCACAGGGGCGTGAAACAGGGGGAATCCGGTATGCGCGACAAAGGCGACGGAGACGGGCTGGAAGAAAAAAAGATTTACGTGACCCTCACAGGACTGCCGCTGACATTTCACCTGGACTGGCCGTTTCGTAAATCGACATCCGGCGCGGATTTCTGGGTGCTGCATGGCGACATTCGTCTGGAAAACTCGGACGGGCTGCACGCGCCCGTGTCGGTGAACCTTTCGGCCACGGTGCGCGAGGTGATGCCCTCGCTGGAATCGAAAGATTCCGAGACTCCGGTGATCAATGCCCTGCGCAAGGAAGTAGACCGCAGGCAAATCGAGTTCTTGAAATCCGGGAAGCTGTTGCCAGTGCATTTTTCCAGCCGTCATTACGATTTCAAGCGAAACAAGTGGGTGTTCGGGAAAGCGAATGATGACGCGATTGCTGCGTTCCTCGAGCGAAAGGTGTACTGGCAGACGCGGCTCGCTGGTGGGCGAGTGTGGATCGCCGATCCGACGGAGGCCCTGTATCTGGAGACGTCGCCAGCGCATCTGCTGGAAATCGCCGGAAGGCTTGCTGAGCACGGATTGATCAAGCTGGAGGGCGAGTATGCAACGGCCAATTCGACCCTGATCGCGCAGGGGGAGAAATTTGAGTCTGCCATGCGGGATGCACTGAGAGAATTAGAGAAGAAGCACGAGTTTGAAAGAGGCTAGGGAACCACTGTCCAGGATTCTTACGATCGCCGCCAAGACACGGCAGCGTTGTGATGACGATCTAGACAGAAATTCTCGATGCGGCTCGACGATCTACGGCCTCCGGCAAAGCTATTCGACTAGCAGCCACGGAATGAAGGCGGATTTCGGGGGCCTGCGGATCGATTTCGGGGGGAAGAAGATTTGCGGGGCAGTGGGGGAAGGAGATTTGCGGGGCAGTATCAGAGAGGCGGCCGATCGCGGCCGCCTCGCAAGATATCTCTACTTAGAGAGACTTGACGTTCTCAGCCTGCCAGCCCTTGGGACCTTTGGTGACCTCGAACTCGACAGCTTGGCCTTCCTGCAGGCTGCGGAAGCCGCCCGCCTGGATGGCTGAGAAATGCACAAAAACGTCTTCGCCATTCTGCCGGCTGATAAAGCCGTAGCCTTTGGCGTCGTTAAACCACTTCACTGTTCCTTGTTCCATTGTGTTCAAAATGTACCTTTCAAATTGTTTTGTTTACGCTGGACGGGAGTCGGAATACTTAGGGCAGGTACTGGCTGGTTTGCAAGAAGCTGCTCAAAAACCGAATCAAATCAAACGCATTTATAGTTTAACAGATGAGGCCGGTTTTCACCAGCGATATTGCTGTAGGTAATGGGTCAGTTTGAAGGGGCCGTACAACTCGCACCCTCGTTCCATAGATGAATCGGTGGATCATGGTTGAGAGCAGGAGCAGCAGCGTGAATTCAGCCGAAGCACCGGAAGATCTCCACAAACTCTTTGTGCAGGCGCTAAACTCGGGCGACCTTGACGCGCTGGTTGCCTTGTACGCACGGGATGGATTCCTCATGGGCGCGTGGCGGGCCGGCGCGAGGCATTAGCGCAATTCGTAAAGCCCTCGCTCAGTATGTTGCTATGAAGCCCACGATGCAACTCACGACGCAGAGAGTCGTGCAAGTGGTGGACACGGCGCTGCTGGTGGCAGATTGGCGATTTCACGGAACCGCCACCGATGGCAACGATGTCTTAGCCTCTGGCACTAGTATCGAAGTCGCTCGTCGCCAGCCGGATGGGAGTTGGCGCTACCTCATCGATCTCCCCTACGGGCTGGGTTAGCGGCTAGGTGTACGGAGCTCAGCCTTCTCGTGCTCAACAGGTCACGTGGAGTATCGCGTTGGTTTCTTCGGGATCCTGTTTCAACGCCTCGATAGCTTTGATCGTGGGCAGAATCAGTAGTTCAATTTTGCGACGCGACGCCTCACGTTTCACTTCTTTCATCACCGGTAATCTGCCGTATGCTCCGGTGCCAACGACTAGTCGCCGGCATCCCCAAGGTATTTCCTCCTCGATTGAAAGGGAGGTGTGCCCAAAGTCTTCGCGGAACTTCTTGGACGGCTTCTTCTTGCGTTTGCGGATCTCCCCGTGTTCGATGAGTACATCATGCGCATAGGTGTTGCCGTCGATACGGAGGGAGCCAAACGAGAAATCTTCGAAGTGCATCTCTGCCTCCTAGCGGCCAGAGGCTTGCTAGCAGAATTTTAGTTCCCAGGTCAGGAGGGGTTCAACGCTGGAATTGCTCTCGAATTTTGCCTCAACCATCAGGCCATAGGTTTGCCTGCGATGTGGACGCGGAATTTGGTATTTTCGAAGTAAGCAACAGACAGATTGACTGCTGCCTGGCCCGTAATAGAAACGCCGCTGGGTGTTGTCATACTGCCGCCGCAGTCATCGTGCGAACCATCCGCCCCGCCAATCGGTTCGCCCGGTGCGTACGGATTCTGGCTCAGCGGGAGCGGGTGCAACTGGTTGAGCTCATACTTGCGCCCCAGATGGGTTCCTTTGCTGCCCACGTAGGCAATGGTAGCCACTGTATTTCGGAAAACATCATGCTGAATGTCGAAATGCCATTGCTGCACA
>QIAR01000626.1 GCA_003225595.1 Acidobacteriota bacterium
GGCCGAATGAAAACCTTCCTACGGGATTCCATCGTATTGGGGCTGTGAAAAGACGGGCACCCTCGCAACGGGTCGCCGCCAGGCGTCGTTTGGAATGATAGGGTGTTCGACCGTCCAGGCCGAGCATAACTCGGCTCCGCAATCAGGCTCCGACGACGAGTCTCAAGCGGACTTCTGAGGCTAGCCCAGCGGGTCAGGGACAGTCAAATGGACTCGGCGGACTTGATGGCTTGGTTTGCGTAGTTAATGCTTTGGCCTTCTGCTGAATTCAGCCTTCCGCTGGCTGGATTTCCTGCTCGAAACCTTGGAAGATCGTTTTGCCTTGGCTGTTTTCGTCACGACCATGTCGTAAGAGTTCTTGATCAGCTCCATCAATTCGCCATCGGGTAGGGTGTCGAGTTGCTCCAGCGCCACCCAGTGATACCTCCCCACATACGGCGCCGGACGGATGCCCGCCATTTCGATCAACTCTGCGAATTTCTCCGGCGTGCTCTTGAACGCGAGGCGGGTCTGGGAGGAGACATCCAGATTTAACAAGCTAAAAATCTTTTCTTCTACCTGGAAGCACAGAGTTTCTCCCCACTGGAGCTTCTCTTTCGTGCGCGGGAAGGAAAGGCAATAGCGGCGGATGGATTCAACGTCCAAATTGGGCTATACCCTCACGAACGACCCACGACCGTTACACCTGTTCCCTGGCTTCTCCCAACGTAACGTTCAGGTCCATCTTCTGCTTGCCGCGATAGATGGTGACGCGCACGGTGTCGCCAGCTCGATGGTTGTTCATGACCTGAGCCAAATCCTGCTGGTCGGAGATTTTTTCGTTATTAATCGCGACAATCAGGTCTCCGCCGAGCATGATCGGGATATTCGCGAGGTACGCGCGCTCAGTTCCAGCGCGCAGGCCGGCACGTTCCGCAGCGCTACCGGGAATCACCTGAACAACCAGCAATCCGTGATCAGCGGCCAGGCCCATTTGTTCGGCGAGCTCGGGAGTGATGGGAATGGTGCGCACGCCCAAGGCGGGCCGCCGCACACGGCCCAATGTCACCAGGTCGTTGAGCACGGCCTTCGCAGTGTTAATCGGAATCGCGAAGCCGATGCCCGCACTTTGCCCCACGCTGGAGGCAATCATGGTATTAATACCGATCACCTCGCCATGCCAATTCATAAGCGGACCGCCGGAATTGCCCGGGTTGATGGCAGCGTCTGTCTGGATGGCTTCGTCTATGGTCATGCCATCCGGCTCGCGCACCGAGCGGATCGAACTCACAATGCCGCGTGTCATGGTGCCAGCCAGTCCGAAGGGGTTGCCGATGGCATAGACTTTCTGGCCGACTTGCAGATTTCGGGAGTCGCCCAGTACCGACGAGGTGAGGTTTGGCGCACTGATTTGAATCACTGCCAGATCATGCGCCTTATCCATGCCCACAACGTTAGCACGGTATTTCTTGCGGTTGTGCAGGGTGACTTCGACCTGGCGCGCATCGGCGACGACGTGGTAATTGGTCAGGATATGGCCTTCTTTATCGATGATGAAACCCGAGCCTTGTCCTTCCTGGGGCACGAGTCCGTAGAAGAAATCGAAGGTTACCGCTCGGGAGGTGATGTTCACGACCGCCGGGATGTTGTTGTGGTAGACCCGAATGTTGTTCTGCTCTTCGGTGTCGAGCGGCTCGCCTCCCGCGGCTTCAGTGATCTCAACTTTGTGGGGACGGCCCAGCCAATTAGCGGGCCGAAACCCAGCGTGGCGATAAGTTGTAAAGTAGAAGAAGGCGCCGGCAATCACCACCGCAAGGAGAATCGGTCGCAACGGTCTCATATCTTGAAACCTCTGGCCACGGATTCACAGAAAGCTAACACATTTTAGTCTTTTCGCCAGCGAGACACAGATTATTACCAACTTGCAGTTGCTGATTGGCGATTTTGTGCTGTGTCGTGAATGTAAATTGAAAAATTGGCAATTGAAAATCGTGAATCTGTGGCTCTCGCGTCCTGCCTTTAAGCTCGTTTGGCTGCTTCCTCCCGCAGACGCTCGTAGACTTCTTTAACCTGTCTCTCGGTCGCGTCCAAAGATCCGGAGTTGTCAATCACGTAGTCAGCCATTTTGACTTTTTCTTCATCGGGCGACTGCGCCGCCATGCGCCTTGTAACTTCCCGTCGAGCCGTCTCTTCGTCGAGCTTCATTCGATGAGCAAAACGTTGGATGCGCTGCTCCGGACGGCAGGTAATCACCACTAAACGATCGAATCGCTTTGCGGCACCGGCCTCGATGATGAGCGCCGCTTCCAAAATTGCAATCGCAGTTGGATCCTGGCGCCTCACTTCATCCATGCATTCCTGCTGGCGGAGGATGACAGCCGGATGCACGATCCGGTTTAATTCTTCAACGCGCGACGGCACGTTTTCGTTAGGGGAGCCAAATGCCACCTCGGCCAGCTTGGGCCGGTTCACGCTGCCGTCGGAGTTCAGAATACTTGTCCCGAAGTGCTGTACTACTTGTTCGTAGACCATCTGTCCAGGCTGCATCAGTTCGTGGGCGATCTGGTCAGCATGAATCAGGCGAGCACCACAAGCCACGAACATCTCGCCCACTACCGATTTGCCGCACGCAATGCCACCGGTCAGGCCGACCTTCAGCAAGGCTTCCTCGTGTGCCCGGGACTTTCAATGGCAGACATGAAAGGCTATTTCACCACAGAGACGCAGAGACACGGAGAAAAACAAATCTGGGGGATCTAAGTTAGCCGAGTTGTGCTCGGCCACACAGGCGAGGGCGCCTGTGCCTACCTGAACCGACGCGGAGGAGACTTCCTTTTCACCTTGACTTGATTTCTAGGGGTTGGTCTTCGCGATCTCCGGCACAGCCTCCACGTGCCTAGGCTGGGGAACCAAGTGATGCCTAGTCAGGCCCTCGCGAAGATACTCAAATCCTTCTTCGGGCGAGTCCACGATTTTGAAAAGGTCGAGATCTTCCTCAGAAATCGTGCCGGCATCCACCATCGCCTGGAAATTAATAACGCGGCTCCAATACTCGCTGCCGTAAATGACCACGAGAATTCTCTTGGCCAGTTTCTCCGTCTGCGCAAGCGTGAGGATCTCGAAAAGCTCATCCAGGGTTCCGAAACCACCGGGGAAGATGACCAGCGCCTTGGCCAGGTACGCGAACCAGAACTTCCGCATAAAAAAGTAATGGAATTCGAAGTTAAGGGACGGCGTGATATACGAATTTGGCGCCTGTTCGGCCGGCAAATTGATGTTGAGCCCGATCGTCTTGCCCCCGGCCTCCTGCGCCCCCAAGTTGGCGGCTTCCATGATCCCGGGGCCACCGCCGGTAGTCACGACAAAACGCCGCCTGCGGGCTGGGATATGAATCGACCACTGGGTCAGCAGAAATGCCAGCCGGCGTGCGTCCTCGTAGTAGCGAGCCATGTTCACGCTCGCTAGGGCCCGCTTCAATTGAATTTGCTGTTCGAGGCTGGCACCCTCTCCAGCATTGGCCTCGATCCCCAACAAGTTTCTCTGCGCGTCCAACCGGCTGCAAAAGCGAGCTGAGCCGAAAAAGACGACCGTGTCCTGGATTTGCTCACGTCGAAAGCGCGAAAGTGGCTCAGCGTACTCCGCCAGAATGCGCAGAATGCGGCCATCTGGACTGTTTAAGAAGGGTTCGTTCTGGTATGCAAGAGGGGCAGGTTTGGATTTACCGTCCATGATGCTTGCTTCGGATCTTTCTGTGCATGATTAAGATCAAATTTCCAGCATACCGGACGTGCATACACCGACAGACCGGATTCATGCTCTCTGGCCGTGACCTTAGGGCCGCGGCTCTTCGTGATAGTGAACGGCTTCCCAGAAACCGATCCAGATGTCGAGCAAACCCAGACCGCTGCACACGCCGCGAACAAAGCTATGAGAGACGAATAAGCGCAAGCCTGGGTAAACCAGCAGCAGCCGGTTGTCGGTCCACTCGGGCCGCCAGGGCAGAATCACCAGGAGCACGCCCGCGGTCGCACAGACGAAAACAAACAGCAGCACAGACAGGCGATGTACCCAGAGCTGAAGTCCGCGGTAACGGTCATCAGTGGGGGCGGAACCTGCCTCTTCCATCACTCGATTGTCGCGCACAGTTGCCGGTGCGATTTCGGTCCCGACTGGCTTATGTGAATTGCTTCGCGAGGGTGTCTTCGAATCCGAAATCACGCCGCGCTCCGAGTTGTCGATGGCGGCGCGAAGATGAGAGATGGTCCCGCACACGCCCCTAGGTTGCTTCTAAGCCCCATCCCTGCATTCTACGACTTCAGGGTCTTGATGCGCTCGGCCACATCACGGTAATCAATGTTGGTGCCGTAGACCTCCATGAAGTGCTCGAGAGCCGCGCGCTTGTTGTTAGCCATTTCGAACGCGGAGGCCAACTCGTAATGCAGAGCCATTCGGGTGTCTTGATCAATGTCAGTAAGTTTGAGCGCCCGTTCGTACCAGCGAATTGCGGCTTCAGGTACCCCCTTGTCGAGGAAACACTGCGATAACCAGGTGTAAGTCTGCATGACCTGCGGGAAGGGATGGCCACGTTCCACGGCCTGGCAAACCTTCTGTAGCTCTCCGATAGCTTCGTCGAGCAGCCCCATTTCGCGAAACGCGACACCCAAGTTGTAATGCGTTTCAGGATCTTCCTCAGCGACGGCTGCGTCATCCTCCAACTCATGTTTCAAGTCGCCGAACATCTCGGCCAGATCGACGCCGGCACTCGGATTGAAGCTCGTAGATGCGGCCCCGGCAGCAAGAGGCCGGATTTTAGTCGGCTGATAAGTGAATGACGGAGGGTAGGGAGAAGCTGCTGCCGCTGCCATTCCACGCGCAAGCGGCGGCGCGGACAATGCCGCTGCACTTGACATTAAGGCCTGCGCCTCAGCGGATACCGGCTCTGGTTCGAGCCCAGCCGCAGGGTATGGCGCGGACCGCGTTTCAGGTTCGATCCCCGCAACCGGAGCGTCTTCCGTGAAACCGTCGCCGAGAGCGGCTTCGAGGTCAGAGACGAGCTCACCCAGCAGGGCGCTCTTTTGCCTTGTTGCAGCAGTAAGTTCCGGTTTGGCGAATTCGACTGGCTGTACTTCTAATCTCGGGTGCGGTTGGGTGTGAGCTTCAAACTGAGCTTCGGATCGTATTTCGTGGGAAATAGATTCCGGGTGG
>QIAR01000064.1 GCA_003225595.1 Acidobacteriota bacterium
CTATAGGTCGCGATCGCATCGCCGTTCTCGCAACAGATAAAATAATATAAGAAGCATGCCCCACACCTACATCCTTGGCATTGAGAGCTCGTGTGACGAGACCGCGGCGGCGGTGGTGCGCTCGGGTGAGGAAATTGTCTCTAATGTAGTGTTCTCGCAGATTTCCACGCACGTGCCTTACGGTGGTGTCGTGCCAGAACTGGCCTCACGCGAGCACTTGCGGGTGATTGTACCAGTCGTGCGAAAGGCGCTCGCGGATGCAGGACAGACCTATCAAACCATCGATGCGCTCGCTGTTACGCAAGGGCCGGGGCTGGCAGGTTCGCTGCTGGTTGGGATCAGTTATGCCAAGGCACTGGGGTTCGCACTCGACAAGCCGCTCATTGCGGTCAATCATCTCGAGGGACATATTCACGCTGTGCTGCTCGAGGAGCGCCAAAAAGGCAATCACGACGTCAACTTCCCCGTGCTCGCGCTCGTGGTTTCGGGCGGCCACACACATCTTTATCTCGCCGAACAGAGAGCCGAGGGATGGTCTTACGACAACATCGGACATACGCGAGACGACGCGGCGGGAGAGGCATTCGATAAAGTTGCGAAGCTGCTGGGATTGGGATATCCGGGTGGGCCGATCATTGACAAGCTTTCCGTGCACGGCGATGCCACTGCGGTGAAGTTCCCCCCCTCCCAGATCAAGCACCGTGATCGGCGGGTCCGCAGCAAGTCGATTGAAAAAATTGCTGCTGAGGAAAAAGATCGCCCACGGTTTGATTTTTCCTACAGCGGGATTAAAACCGCAGTGCTGCGGTACGTCGAGCTCCACGAAATGCAGCGGGCGATTGATGCACGAAAGCAAGCGCTGGCAGCGATCGGTAAGCCGACGATAGAGGATTACCTGGCGCACTGCGATAAGCAGACGCTGGATTTGGTAGCCTCATTTCAGCGGGCTATGGTAGAGGATCTGGTAGGCAAGACGCTTGCAGCGGCTCGCGCGTATGATGTGGCAACCCTGTTTGTCACTGGTGGTGTGGCCGCGAACAATGAGCTGCGGCAACGTTTTGAGCGCGACGCGGCAATGGAAGGGGTGCCGGTGTATTTTCCCTCTCGGCCGCTATCGACGGACAACGCGGCCATGATCGCCGCCGCAGCTTATCCAAAGCTGGTTGCGAAAGATTTTTCGCCGCAGGATTTTTCGGCGGAAGCAGGACTTGCCCTTAGCGGCCCTCTTTGAGAACCGGCTATGGACCTACTTGCACCGGATAGACCTTAGTTGCGGTCCTTCCAAACTCGAATCGAAGGATCCATTCCCTCGAAGCATCCTGACCATCAACTTGCGCCGGTAGGAATTTCCAACGTTGCGCGGCCTGCATGGCCAGTCGGGCAAAATACTTGCTCGGCCCGGGAGAATCAAATTCCGCTCCGACCACGTCACCTGAGGGATCGACATGGACCCTCACGCTGACCCTCACCTTGCCTCGAATGGTGTCTCTCGCGCTCTGGGGCACCGCGGGCAGGACTTGATGAACGACTTCACCCTGATCAAGACCGCCGGCGGTTGTCTCAGTTCGCCCCTCGGATCGAGGTAAGGTTGGCGACGGAGGAGTGCCACTGGAACCTTGCTGTTTATGCGTGGGCTGTCCCGTTTCAGGCGTCTTCGACTTCTGCTCCGGTTTTGGCTGCGGACCCTGTCGTTCCAACGCAATGGGAGCACCTCGCTGAGCCTCCGGGCGACGGTGGAGTAATCGTACGCCTCCAAGAATGGCAGCCAGTGCTAGGCCGACTGCGACCGTTGGAACAATGAAACGCCGCTTCGCGAACGCCTCTTGCGACCGGGAAGTCGTTTGTGCCTGGGGTGCGGGCAATTTCTGATGAAGCCGCGCCGCGATGTCGGTAGCTGTCCATCGGCTCTGGGGCTCGCGACGCAGACAATGATGTATTACCTCGAAGAACGGCGCCGGCAGTGCCCCCGGCAGTATTGGTTCCTCCTGTTCCGTCCTGGCCCAAACGGGCAGACGCTGCGTCAGGGCCTCGGCCAACGTCATGCCAAGCGACCAAACGTCCGCAGCCGGTGAGATCCGTCCGCTTGCAGTCTCGGGTGGTTCGTAGATGCCCGCGTTCCCCACGTGCCCACCCGGCTCCCCCATGGGGCAGAGTCCGTCACTTGAGAGTTTTAGTTGATCATTCACGGCCATGATGTTCGCGGGTTTCACATGACCGTGTGCGAAGCCTTTGCCGTGAAGGTAAGCAAGGGCATCCAAAGCAGCCTCGAGCATGTCACGTGTTTCCACTGGCGTCAGCGGCCGGTGTGGAAGAACCTGTGATAGGTTCTCTTCGGCGTACTCCATCACAACGTACAGCAGACCGATGTTACCCAGCTGACAACGTCCCATCTGAAAGAGCCGGATCAAGTGAGGGTGGGAGAGTTTTGCGGCCAGCCTCCACCGGGAGAGTTGGAGTTCCGCATTCGATGGATCTGCCGAAATCAATTTGATGGCGGCTTTTTGAGGTTCCCGCTCACCGCGTTCCGTAAGGAACACGGCGCTATGGTCAGAGGCACCCAAGTACTGGCGCAGCTGGAAGCCTCCGATGACAACTCGTCCTTCCCACTGTTTCCAAGCATCAATCCGTCTTGTTGCGCCGCCTGTCGCTGCCATAAATCATCGCCATTGTAACCGAGCACCAGGCCGGGTACCACCCGAGAAAGCCAGGCCGCTTCCTCTTATCGGGCGACTCGAAGGAGATCTATCCGTGTGCACCCAACGAGTCCGCACGGACCCACCCATACTGAGTGTTGCTAGGTGCAGAGGCACCGGACTGCTTGTACATCCGACGAAGCTTTTCGAGGTAATCGCCGGGCAAGGGATTGCGTCTGGCTTCGGGGTCCACGCCATAGACGCGCGCAGCGTTGAGACCGAAGATGTTGCGCTTGACGTCGGCGGTCAGCGGCCTCCAACCGAAGCGCTTCATCAGCTCGTCGGGCATTTCCAGGCGGCGGAAGGCCTCAATCTGCCATTGTGGCGATCCCCACCAAATAGAGTCCGTGCCCCAGAGGACGTGGTCCGGGCCGAAGGCGTCGATGATCATGCCCAGCACATGGGCAGCCAGCAGCGGGCTGGCGGAGACCATCAGGGCAAAAGTGCTGCCCATCTCCATGTAGATGTTGCTCACGCGTGGGTTCTTCTTCTTCCAGTCGCAGATGTCAGAGACCCAGGGGACATAGGCGGTCTTCTTGAAGCCGTCGGCGGCTGCGGGGAGCGCTTCCTGCAGGTCTTTGAACCCGGAGTGGTAGACCAGGAAGTTGAGATCGGGGAAATCTTTGGCGGCGTGGGTGACATCCATGGGATTCCACCAGTTGGGATCGCCAGGAAATGGCAAGCCCTTGTGCAGGCAGATGTTTTTGACGCCTCGCTTGCGTGCATACTCCAGCGCTGGGTAGGCGAGCTTCTCATCGTCCACCCGCCAGCCCTGCTTTCCCTTGGCGCGGGCTACGCCGCTATAGCCCTTCCAAGCGTCAATCTTGAGTTTTTCCATTTGAGCGTGCATGTACTCCAAGTTCTGCTGACCGAGGTCAGGCGAGAAGTAGCCGTGGCTGATGACGCGGGGCGAGCTCGTCAATTCGTTGATCCAGCTGCGGCTCCTGTAAATCACCTCCGGCGTAAGCACATCGGTTTCCTCTGATGTTCCGGGCAGAGCACTGAGCGCGACCACGTCGGTTTCGCTGTCGAGGAAGACCTCCTTGATGTAGTTTTCCAGGTATATATCCTCGATCCTGAGCTCACGGTTCTTAAGGGCGGGGTTCATCTCACGCGCGGTGGCCCGCAAATCGAGCAATGCTTTGAGGAAGTCCTGGTCGGCGTGTGGGGCCTGGCTGGGCATGGCGACGTGGTGGGTCTGCACGTCGAAGATGAAACCGTGCGCCTTGTTCTCGGTGACTGCCGAAGGCTCAAGCAGCTCGGCGGCGTCCACATGGAAGAAGCGGCCGAACACAGTGTTCATAGCAGCGAAGGCCAGGGCCATACCGCAGGAAGTGCGCAGGAAACGGCGACGGTCCATGCCGAGGCGGTGGGCCTGACGCTCGGCGCGAGCGATGATCTCCTGTTCCAGGCGACGCTGCTGCGGGGTCTGCGGGATGGGCAGGTACTCCTCGTTGGAGATGACCTGCGTGGGCACAGGCAAGTAGCGGTCGAGCCACGCGTCCAGACTGGACTTGCGAACCCAGCCATCGCGGACCTCGGGCTTCGGACAAGAAGACGCAGTCTTCGAGTTGGGCATATTCACCCCGTGGAGAAGCTGAGAATTCGTAGGCCAAAAGATTACTTCCACTCAACTCGGTTTACAAATAGATCTTCGTGCCGTTGCAGACCGGCAAAGGCAACCTGGCGCTTGAGAGGCCGCCCATCAGCTCTGGAATTTCAGACGCTCTAAGTCTTCTATTGCCAAGTACACGTGAGCACGTTTAGTATGGCCCATCCGCACCGCTTCGTCTGCATTGGGAACCTGCTTTGGACATTGAGGGCCCCGTCTAGGCGTTCGCATGAATGAGCGAACCGAAGATTCCGGGAAACCTCAGGGCTCCAGTAAAAGTTAAAGAGCAATACCAGCACAAAACTATACCAGCCACCTCGTTGATACACCGTAAGCAGTTGCGGCTTCGTCTTGGCGCAGCATTCGTTCCAAAACCCATACCGCCAAAGCGTGCGCAATTACATGACAGTTAGAGACGGGAGGCCTTAAGTGGCAACTTCTAAAAAGCAGAATTTGTTTTTCCTTTTTCTTGTCAGAGCATGTGCTCTATGGCTGGCTTCCGGGGCTGCCGTATTTGCACATGCAAGCGGCAGCGATATCGTGTTATACGCATCGAAGGCGCCGGTGAGGGCGGGCACCTGGACCGTAGTCGCGGACTCCTCGGCCGCTGGGGGACACGCCATGAGGAATCCCAACCTTGGTGCGCCGAGGCTTACGACGCCGCTGGCTCACCCCGTCAATTATTTTGATCTGACATTTCCGGCATATTCGGCCAAGGCCTATCATCTCTGGATCCGGGGCAAATCCGCGGGTAATTCCACTAACAATGATTCGGTCTACATCCAATTTTCTGACAGCGTAACCAGCAGTGGTTCTCCGATTCATCGTATCGGCACCACTTCCGGAACGGCGGTTATTCTCCAAGCCTGTACCGGGGCGGCAGAGCATAACTGGGGTTGGACGGACAGCGGCTGGTGCGGGTTGGGAGGCAACGTATTCTTCCAGAGTACTGGTACGCACAAAATTCGGGTACAAGTGCGGGAAGATGGTCTTTCCATCGATCAGATTGTGCTGTCTCCCAAAACATATCTCTCTACTGCTCCGGGCAAGGCGATAGACGATACGACCATCCTCGCCGCGAATTTACCGGCGCTCACTTCAAGTCCCCAAGTCAGCGTTAGCGCAAGCCCGTCCTCTGGAGCCGCTCCTCTGAGCGTCAATTTCACGGCGAAGGTGACGCTCTCAAGTGGGTACGTCACTGGCTACACCTGGACCTTCGGCGATGGCCAAACATCCACCCAGGCGCTGCCCTCGCACGTCTATCAAAGTGCCGGTAACTACACTGCTAAAGTGACGATTACCGATAGCAGCGGAACTAAGGCCAGCGCTTCAACCTTGGTGAACGTAACTGGGGCCGGGACTTTCAGCGACAGCTTCAATACAGGAAGGCTCGACACCACTAAATGGTTGGCGTCCAACGAACCCGCCCCGGGGAACATCTCCGGCGTGAATTATGGCTCCTTCGTGCCCAGCAACGTTGATCTTTCGACGGGTACGCTTCGCCTGAAACTAACGCAGCAGCAAGGCACCTACGGGGTTATGTCTGTGGGCGGACAGCTTCAGTCGCTTACTACCTTCGGGTACGGCACTTACGAGTGGGTAATGCGGGCAAGCTCTACTTCGCCGACGCCGGGCGGTGCGGGCTCCGTTGTCTCAGGTCAAGTCTCGGCAGGTTTCAGTTTCGTCAACAACTCGCAGACCGAGATCGATTTTGAGGTTGAGGGTCAGCACCCGAACACGGTCTCGATGACTAACTGGATCAGCACGACCCAGAACCAAAACAGCAGCGTGTTTCTCGCATCTCCGCATGCGGGCTTTCATCATTACAAGTTCGTTTGGGCGCCGGGCAGGATCGACTATTACATCGACGGCGCGCTGGTTTCCACGCACACCTCAGACGTACCGAGTGCTCCGGCGTACATCATGATTAACCATTGGGGGACAAACAGCACTGGATGGGGCGGGCTGGCGACGCTCGGTGTCGTGCGCTACTTGTACGTTTCCAGCTTTAGCTACACGCCCTCTTTGTAGGGCAAATCCGTTCTGCTTGTCGCGGCTGGAGGCGCTGTTGGGTCCGAACCAGAATCCCCACAGCTCAGTGCATATGCATTTCTTTGCGCAGCCGAAGTGGCGACTCGGTTACATGTTGCGGTCCATGAACCGGATACGGCGGCGCCGCTTTGAGCGGTTTGAATTCCATGGCCGCAACTGGCGCTAATGCTCCGCTCACTTGCACGAAACTCGCAATGGAGGGGACTCCAGCCTTGTTAAGGAGGAACAGCATGTAGTAGCCCGGTGGCGTAAGGTTCGAATTCTTAGGTAAGGTCGCCGTGAGCCCGCCGTTTTCCACCGTGAACGACAAGCCAACGAAACGTTGATCCATATCAAATGAATGAGTGACTGAGCCGGGCTTGATCAGAACCACGGATGCGATGTCTGTATTCGGGGTCTGTACCGTGAATGTGTTCCCGTAAGTAATTGAGGCAGGAGCACCGGTGATCGTTGGTCGCGTAGCCGGACTGTCATCCGAGTTAAACAGGTAGGCTGGCCGGTAAATTTCGATGTGTTTCTCGTAGCTGCCCTGCTGTGGATTCCCCCCCGCCAGAAACACCGTACCATCGGGCAAGAGCAGTTGGATGTTGTGATAGAGCCTTGCGAAAACATTGGCTCCGGCTGAGGAAAAGCTGCTGGTCGCCGGATCGAAGAGCTCCGCTTGCAAACTTGCTGTTGTCGCATCTTCATCTTTGGCAGAGCCGCCTGAGACAAGCACTTTACCGTTGGGTAGAAGCGTGGCTTCCATTTCCACACGTGCCTGTGCCATCGCTGGCCCCTGCTGCCAAGTCGGAGAGGGCTGTCCGAGATCAATGATCTCTGTTGTGTTCGTCGCTGGGTTGTCTCCGCCCATGATGATGACCTTTGGGTCGTAGTTGTTTGCCGGCGTGAGCGGGAGCAGTACGGAGGAACCGTAGGTCCGCTCTGCAACTGGGCCACCGTAGATCGTCCAAGCGAGAAATGTCCAGACTTGCTTACTGGGATCAAAAACCAAGGTCGAGGATGACGAAGCAGAATAGAAAACCTGACCCGTCGGCAGTAGATGCATGCGAGGGTACAACGGGAATCCGAACGTGAAGCTGGGATCATCTAAACCAGTCGGAGTGCCCGGAATCTCAGAACTCCAGCCTTGTCCAGTGGTGTAAATTTCGCTGGTGTTATTGGTATTGCCGTTCTCGTCCAGTCCGGACGTGCTCATGATGCGTCCGTCGCCCAGCTCAGTCAGAGTAGGATACCAGCGTCCGTGCGCTGTGTTTCCTTGGTTCGGGCCATCAGCGACCGAAAAAGTTTCGGTTGCAGGATCGAAAATTGAAGAGTTTGCTAGCCCGGTGAAAGGTGTATCGGCGTTCCCGCCCACCACGGCCGGTGCCCCATAGGAACTGGTTCCGCCATTAATTAGTACTCGTCCATCCTGCATGATTGACATGCCATTGCAGAACATGTCCCAACCTATGCGCTGAGCCGTGATCTTCCCGCTTTGTGGGTCCCATACGGTTGCTTCGTAATCAGGGTTAGTGTTGATTGGGGAGGCATTATTCGGGTCATTACCGGAACCAGACACGATCAGCACTTTTCCGGTATGCAGAAGAGCCGCGTGGACAGGGTTGGTCGGCATAGTGTACGGAAGTGTGTACCATTGTCCATGCTGCGCCGCCGTCCCCAAATAACTCGCCGTTTGAGTTGGTGCTGGCCCCGAGTTTGTCGAAGAAGTTCCGCCGCCACAGCCGATTAGAGCCCAGAGCGCCAAAAACATACTTGTACGCCAAAGCGGTGCCATGCTTTTTGCTGGCCATCTCGTGGTCATGATTGCGGTCCGTAGCATCAGCCATGAGATCATTTAGAGGCCCTAGTCTCGATCTGAAGAGCCGAGGGCCGCGTCAGGTAAGGTCCGAACGGCGTGACTTCAAACGGTAGCTTCTCTGCCGGAGACAGAATGGTAAGGTGCTTGACGTTCTTCATCGATACCTCATTGCTCCACGGATCGAGCTTGATGCGCCCGCCCAACGGGAGAGCTGCGATCTGCTCCACCTTCTGCGACTCAAGCTGAGGGGCGGCAGAGGCAACCGGCGCTAGCCGGACAGTCCCCTTGATGTCGAGCGGGTTACCCATGTGAGGGCGAATCAGATTCGCAAGTACCGGGGCCCGTTCCTGCAATGCCTTCAAGAACAGGCCGGCCGTGGCCAGCTTATCGTTGTAGGGCGAGCTAGCCAGCAGGGTCATAGCTTTGGTGTCGGCTGCTTGCTCGTCCGCAGGGTTGCGGGAGAAATCCATACGCTGGAACGTGACCGTATCCGGGAAGAAGAAGCGATCGTTGAAGGCGAACTTTGTGTTGATCTTGTGCCCGAGCACGATGTGAGCAAGCTCGTGCGACAACATCATGGCGAGAGAAGCCTCATCTGGAAGCACGTCGAGCAGTCCCCGGCTCACGACGATGGTGTGCCCGATGGTGAATGACTCGACGGGCGTCGTCAGCAGCACGCGGCAGCGCACGTCGGGTATAATCTCGAGCTTGTTCGTGATGATAAGGTTGTTGACCACGGTCTGAAGAACCTTATCCACCGGTCCCGGAGGCGCAAGCAGGCCGACTTTCTGGAGATGGTCGACTGCGTTATCCTCAGCCAGCCGTTCCCAGTTGCGCAGGGCCTCCAGCGGCATGTCGTCCTGCGGGGCACCTTCACTCTCGTCACGGACGGCATCTACCCGCACGTCAGTGAATTCCGATTGGTGCTTTATGCGGATGGCGTCGTAGTCCCAGAGCCGAGTCTGAGCCTTGAAGCGCGGCTGCGTAAACGGCGGGGTTGAATGGTGCTTCTCCGTCTCCTCGCTATAGACATAGGATGGTAGCCAGACGCCCGGTTGCATGTTGATGCGCCAGCTATCGAAGTGCAGGTACGAGTTGTAGTTCGAGCCGTTGGTGTAGGTACCGTTAAACCGGACGATGTTGAAGTCCCGATCCTCCACCCAGATGCGCCCGGCGAACAAGCCCTTGGGCGAGTGTTCCTTAGGCTGCACGTCAACCACAATGCACTTGACTTCACCCAAGAACTCCTGCCGCACGAACTCGAAGTAATAATTACTCTTCTGGAAATTCCGGTCGAGGACGATCATCTGCGCGAAGCCCTGCGGCACGTATTTCCGCTGGAAAGCGCCGGACAACATCGTGAACGGGCTTAGGAAATGGCGGGACTTGCTCGGCTTGTCCTTCTCGAAGACTTGGTCCGCCGTGGTCTCGGCTAGGCTCAAGCGTCCGAGGAAATACTGGTCGCTGACGGGTAGGACGTTGTGATCCTTGTCCTCGTGCATGTTCTGGATGTACGTCTCAGCCAACGGATGTAGCTGCTTGACGCTATCCATGAAGGAGTGCTCGCGATCAACCACCCGGTCAATCATGCGGTCGAAGGAGACCGGCGCTAGAATGACAAGTCCAACGTGCTTGGTAACTTCATAGTGGGCGTAAATCTCGACAGCAGTATCATGTCCGCCAACTGTCACCTTGCTCAGCGGGGTGGTCACCGTGAACGGCGCACTGGTTTCGCCCTCTTTGATTGTGACGCTACTAGGCACCGTCGCTGCGTTGAGCGGGTCTGCCGCCATCGTTACTTCGAGATCGGACGGTGCAGCCGTGTTCAACGTGACTCGGCCTTGAACTGTGTTTCCCCCGACCGCGCTCGGCGCGCTGAGGCTGATTGAGGTCAGCATCGGTGGGGGCACAGTTACCGTTACCCTTATAGGAACGTCGGAGTTAGTCGACGGAAAGTCTGTCTTGCTTAATTTGAAGCTATAATCCGTCGACTGCTGACCGTGCGCCGACAGCGCAAGCATCACTAGCACTACCATACCGCACAAGAGCCTCATTGAAGTTTTCATGTCTCTCCCCCTATGCCAACTCAAAAATAATGTGGACAACAGCAGTCGAGTCGACAGGCTGACCCTCATGCAACGCTGGCTTGAACTTGATCTGTTCGGCAGCTCTTACAGCCTGTTCATCCAAGCCGTACCCCAAACCTTTCAGCACCTTGACCACGTGTACTTCCCCGGTGGTCGTGAACTGCACTTCTAGCCGTACCTCGCCCTCGATTTTCAACTTGCGCCCTTCGTCGGTGTAGAGCGGCTTGGGCTTGGAGACGATCTCCACCGGATTGGTAGGCGTGTTGCTGGCTGCTACTCCGACCTTTCGCACTGAGCCAGCAATGTGATTGTCGAATCCTGACGACTGAACAATGCCGGTGCCAACAATTCCCGCGCCGGGCTTGCCTTTGGCTCCCCCGAGTCCGTTGCCGAAGCCCACGCCTGTGGGCAACCCAAATGAGCTCTTTGCGGCGATGTTGACAGCACCCTTGCCTTCG
>QIAR01000065.1 GCA_003225595.1 Acidobacteriota bacterium
CTTGGCGGTTGGCACATTTGGGAGCAATGGCAGCTTGCTGGAATCAAGCTTGATCTCGGGAGGCTTAACATCGGGCTCCGGTTCCACCCGCTTCCGCACTGGCGCTGGTAGCACTATCTTGGCGACTGTGGGCGTCTCGATGACGGGCAACTTCACGGGCTTGATCTTGACGGTCAAGCGTGGATTAACTGGCTGCGCTTCCGTGACCACAGGCGGCTCGTAAGCCACCAGATTGGTCACCACGTATTTCTTCGCTCGTGGAATCGCTTGCGGGAATAGCGCGTTGAACGCAAGCAGGGTTGCGATGAAAGTGGCTTGCATACCCCAGCCCGCCAAGAAGGACCTCCAACGCGACTGTGGCGACGGTAGCGATGCGAACAACAGTTGCTCCATACTTTCCTCAATGCACAAAGTATTTGGCCAAAAA
>QIAR01000066.1 GCA_003225595.1 Acidobacteriota bacterium
CATGAAGAACAGCATTGGTATGGAAAAGAATGCGTTGGCGCGCGAGGTTAGGAAAGCCATGCGCGCCATGGCTTTTGATTTTTCTGGAATGGGAGTGCCGTTGGCGGCGTTTTCTTTTGTCCACAAGATCAGTCGCTTCTGAATGCGCCAGATGACGCCCCAGACATTCAGCAGCATCATCCAGCCCACACCGCCACCGATCCCGATCGAGAGCAGGCGATTGCTTTCCCATCCGTGATTATTCCAACTGGGAAAGAGCCAGGCAGCGATGATGATCACGATGGTATAGATCACGGCCAGCGCCGGGCCCTTGTCCAAAGCGCCTTTGCCTGGGCTCAGACAGGCATAGAGAAGCGCCCAGGTCACGGTCCAGATCACAAAAAAACTTCCCATCGCAGTGCCAATGCCAGCGCCGCCGTTGCGTGCGTCGGCAGCAACAATGTTTCCCCAATAGGCAAGCCCCGCGAGGACGGTCACCACGGCAGCCCAGCGGAACCACCACAAAGCGTGAGGCATGAGGCTGGGGACGACTTTGCCCTTGGTGGGCGCGTCCAATTCCTTCATGAACGGCACGTTGACGAGATTGAAGAAGTAGAGCAGTCCGATCCAGGTGATCCCGGCCAGAAAGTGAATCCAGCGAAGCAGCATTAAAAATGTAGCGTTGGCGTCCGGCAAAGCAATGCTTGGCGCGAACATCGCCAGAAGGTGCGCACTAGCCATGAAATCCTCCCGAAGGTTTGTTTCCGGACTCCAGCGGATTGTAACAGGCGGGAAATCTGGCTCGGCGCGTGTGTCTCCGGACCTGTCTGCCGGCGGCACTGCGACAGTGAACGGTTACCCAGGTTACCCACTAATCTCTCAGCAACAGTTGAAAACAATTTCTCTCAGCAACAGTTGAAAACTGGGTGCTAACGCCGTATCGTACAGAAGTCGCCCGCTGCGATTGTCGTGGATGAGGATCGTGTAATCCGCGACATTGATTCGGGCTTCCCCTGTTCCTCTCGCCCTTGCAGCACCAGGGCTGCGAGGGGCGGACTGGCCTTTACACTTCAATCACAGCAGTCCAAGATAAAGGAGATCGGCAGATGGATAACAAGCCGGCGCAGAACATCCAAGATTCTTTTCTGAACACCGCCCGCAAAGAGAAAACCACCATCACCATTTACCTGATCAGCGGGGTCAAGCTGACGGGCCGGATTCGGTCGTTCGACAAGTATTCGGTGGTGCTGGAGACCAACAACCAGGAACAGCTCATCTTTAAGCACGCGATCTCCACCGTGGTAATGGGCAGGTTGGTTCACTCGAGCCATGCGGAGCCACGACCGGCCGGTACGCCGCCGAGCACAACCACCGAGCTCACGCCCGCGACCACAGCAGGCACAGGCACAGAAGGATAAGGCGTTTCCGATTTGCGCAGTCCAGATTTCACACTTCCCAGCAAGGAAGGCAGCCTCTCAGGCAATCACGCCAAGGCCGGGCGTGCTGAGGACCCCGGGCGTGCTGAGGACCCCGGGCGGCGCACAGGGAAGGCTTCGTCTGCCCGGGCGTTGTCTGGGCGGGCTTCGTCGGGGCAAACTTCACCTGGGCAACCTGAGCGCGCGTTCCTCGTGGGCCTTGCTTACCGTACCGTGCGTCGGGCTCCGGTGGGTTTGAAGGGCGATAAGGGATCGCTCACGACGGGGGCTTTGGCGGCCCACAGCTCCGTGGTTAGCACCCTGGCCAGGCCCAAGCTGCCGAACATACCGGAGTTCAGTGCGGAAGAGTCGCTCGACGAGCTGCGCACGTTGGCGACGAGCGCCGGCGCCCAGGTGGTTGGCGAGTTTCTTCAGCGCCGCGATAGACCCGATCCGGCCACGCTGATCGGGCGGGGCAAGCTTGAGGAGATTGCCGGAGCCGCAGCTTCCGTATCCGCGGATCTCATCCTTTTCGATCACGATCTGTCTGCCTCGCAACAACGCAATATCGAGAAGGTGGTCGAGACACGTGTGATCGACCGCACACAGCTCATCCTGGACATTTTTGCCCGCCACGCCCGGACACGTGAAGGCCAGTTGCAGGTGGAACTGGCGCAACTGGAATACTTGCTGCCCCGACTGGCAGGGCGAGGTGTGGAGATGTCGCAGTTGGGCGGCGGTATCGGCACGCGCGGTCCCGGTGAAACCCAGCTAGAAACCGACCGGCGGAAGATTTACCGGCGCATTCGTCACGTGAAGCAGCAACTGGAAAACGTGCGGCGCACCCGGGCGCAGCAGCGGCAGAGAAGAGAATCGGTGCCGGTGGCCACGGTCGCGCTGGTGGGGTATACGAACGCCGGGAAGTCCACTTTGTTTAATGCGCTGACGCAGGCAGCGGTGCTGGAGTCGCCGAAGATGTTTGCGACGCTGGATCCGACAATCCGAGGGGTGACATTGCCTTCGCGGCGAAAGGTGTTGTTGTCCGATACCGTCGGGTTCATCCGAAACCTGCCGCACACGCTGGTATCGGCATTTCGCGCGACTTTGGAAGAAGTCCAGCGAGCGGCACTGATCGTGCAGGTGTCCGACGCCAGCAGCCCTCTTTCAGTCGAGCAGGATGCGCCGGTCGAACTCGTGTTGCAAGAACTCGAAGCCGACAAGAAACCTCGCATACAGGTAATGAACAAAATTGATCTTTTGCCGGCGTTGCAGCGAGAATCTTTGCGCGACGATGCCAGGACGGTGCACATTTCGGCGGTGAAGGGGATCGGGCTGAGTGCGTTGTTGGAGCGGATCGATGAGATGATCGAGGAGGACCGGGTTAGCCGCGTGCATCTTCGCGTTCCCCAGAAAGAAGGGAAGGCGTTGGCGCTGCTGCAGGCCCGGGCACGAATCTACTCCCGTCAATACAAAGATGGCATGGTGGAGTTCGAGGCAGAGGCACCGGAATCGGTGGTGAGAAGGGTTCGGGAGTGGCTGGTGAAGTAGGAAGAGTAGTCGTTGGCTAGCCATTGTTCCTGCGAAAATTAAAATGGGCCGACAGCCAAGAAGCGGTGACATTTCTTGGCTATCGGCCCATTCGATCCTGAATTGGATCGGAGGTGATATCTATATGGTAGCCCTATCAGGCCAGATGTCAAGAGCAACTTGCAAGGAACTTGGCTAAAAGAAAAGAGCAGTGAGGGGAACCGGAAGTTCCACGTAGGGGTTTCCGCCCAGGATTTCCGGGTTCTCCCGTTTTCACAATAGTTCAAGTCCTTGAATTAGTGCCATTTGGAGAAATTGCTTCCAACGTGTCTACCACAGCTGCAGTCGGAGTCTGCACCAAAGTTTGCTGTCGATCCAGCACCAAACTTGTCATCATTTCTGCCACAGTCCTTACCCGTAGAGACGGAGCTTGCGGGAGTCTTCGTGCACGACAGGCCGCTCGCAGACTCTAGGTAGGCGGGTCGGTCTCCTTCGTGTCTCTATGTGAGATAATTTTCTATCGAAACTCCTTCCAAGGAAGAGCCATGGTGGAACGTAAAGTCTTTTGCATTAAGCTTCAAAAGGAATTACCCGGCTTGGATGAACCCCCTTTCGACACCGAACTGGGCAAGAAGATCTACGAGAATGTCTCCCAGGACGCCTGGAATATGTGGATGGAGCACTGCAAAATGCTGCTCAACGAATACCGGCTGAACCCGGCGCACAAGGAAGACCAGGCGGCCATCGTCAAGCAAATGGAACAGTTTTTCTTTGGCGAGGGCGCAGCCCTGCCGAAGGAGTACGTGCCGCCGAAATAGGTGCTATTTCGAACATACTTTAGCCCCCTGTAACATTCGCAAATCAGTCTGTGGATAAGGTCCCGTCAGCCTCTGAGTACCTGCTTTCCCTTTTCCTACAACTTTCATCCCCGCTTAACATTGATTTGCTAATAAAGATTCGCCACTAAAGAGGAAACGTCCTACATGCCTGCCTAAATCGCCACATTCTCCCGCGCAGCTTTCTTGCCCAGTGCGGAAACTACTTCTTTGCTCGTCCTCTCGGCGGCCTTCAACGCGGTGGAATAGTCGGTCACCCCACCTTCTGCGTCGGAGTGTCCAAAAAAGATATTGCCGAACGGCTTCCGCAGTTTTGGTGCGACCCGCGTCAACACGCCCGGAGCCGAAACATACATGGGATGGCCGCGTCGATAGATGTGGACCTCCTCCACTTTCGATTTTGCGCCTGGAAACCAAATGTCTAATTGATCCACCACTCTCTCGCCGAAGCTGATGCAGTAGTCATCTCGCAGCAGGCGCGATCGCTCGGCTTCCGGACGCGGCACGTAGCAGGTGAGGATCGCCGGGCGATTGACTTCTTTGTTGTCGCGGTTGACCACCCAGTCGGCCACATTGAAATCCACAATGATGCTGGGCGCTGGAATGTTGGTATCGAACGAACCGTTGTATATCACCTGGTTGGAGCAGACGTTCACCACGAGATAAGGCTGGTAGCGCATCTCGTCCATCGCCTCTCGGTGCTCCTCATCGAGCCCTTTCACCACCTTTTTGGTGATGAATTTAGGAGAAGCCATTACGACAGCCCTCGCGGCGACGGTCTTCAGCTCATCGTCTTCTGAGTAGCTGACGAGTACCTTGCTGCCTTTTGATTGCACCTCTATAACCGTCGCTCCTTTGCGCAGACGGCCGGGAACGAGCTTTTGGAGCCGCTCTTCGAGGGCCAGCGAAATACGCCCGAGCCCCCCAGGCCAAGTAAAGCGGTCCGGTTCGAGACCTCCGCCCCAGGTCATTGACTCGGCTCCCACCATCGCCGAGGTGTTCTCCGTGTCGCCACCCCAGTTGTTGGGACCAAAATTATCGAACCAAGCCTTCAGCTCCGGCCCGTAAGGTCTAAGGAGTTCGGCGAAGCTCATGTTGTCGAGTTTCTCGGCGTCCTTCTCCCGGTCGAGCGCCTTCATGTCCTTCTGGAACCTGGCAAAGTTCTTCTTCACATTTCCCGGATAGGGAGATTTCCAGAATCCCTCATTCCAGAACTCGGGCACCAGCGTGTTGTTGATGATCGCGGCATCCACGCTACGGATTGGGTAGATCCGCATTCCGAGCTCACGACATAGTGCCTGCACATCTTCGTCTCCCTGGTAGGCGGCGCCGGTGGAATACCATTGTCCCCGCCACTGCTCGCTGATGGCGTTTCCGCCCAGGTGTGGCTCTTTCTCCAGGAGCAGCAGATTGAGATTGCGTAGCTTGTAGGCCGTCATCAATCCACTCGGCCCGCCGCCCACGATCACCACTTCGTACTCCGCGGAAGGTCGAGGCAACGTGAATTGCGTGCCATCCCGCACCTGGTGACAAATCTTATTTTGCTCGCTGCCGAAAATTGTTGTCGGGCCGGCTGCTGCCCGCAGGCTCACAGGGAATGGGCACGCCGCGGCAACTGCACCTCCGATCAAGTACCGAATCGCCTGACGCCGAGAAGGATTCTCCGGGTCGTTCATGAGTGTTCCTCGAAACGCCGCATCATTCTAGAGACTTCACTACGAAGTTTCAGCTTCCAGGCCGTAAACGCAAAGCACCAGAAATCGGAGCGGACGTCTTGCTGTATCGTGCGACGTTTCAGAAGTTGATAACGAGACCGGTAGAAAATCGAAAGTCGTTTTGCGTATTACTGAAGAAACGGGTCTGCAGATAGTCACCCTGCACGCGCCAACCAACCAATGGCAGCAGATGGTAATCAATTCCGCCGCCGAGCGCGGTTGCAAACGAGGTGTCGGAATCGGAGGCGCCGCCGCTGCTTAGACTCACATGGGCTGCGCCAAACAGCGCGTGCGCAAATGGACGGACCTTCCCCACCGAAGCGGAAACTCGCGGGCCGAACAGGAAATTATGCTCCTTGACGCTCACACCACTGGGGGAGCCGTAATAACCGCTGAGGTCCGACACAATTCCGACAAATGGGAAAATCTTGCCCTCGAGTGATCCATTCCACCCGTTCAGGTTGGAGTGATCGGTGCTGAAAATTCCTGCCCGGTTATACGAATATCCGACAAAGATGTTGCCTTTGGGAACGATTCGCGCACTCACCGCGGTTGTGAGCATGAATACCGTAAAAGCAATCGCAGCCAATCTCTGCACAAGGATATCCTCCTGAACATTTAGGCATTCGGAAATCGGATTAGTGTGTTGTTGGATGCAAGGTTAAGGGGAAAGATGCAGGCTTGAAGTGCACTTTGCCTGTTTGCGATGCAGAAAGTGAGGCGCACGAGCCGCTTCTCTAAGAAAGCCATGGAAAATCGAGCCGCCTAGGGCGTTGTCAGCGTACGCTGTTTCTTCTTTCTTGTGAAGTGAAGCACAATCCCCGTGGACACGCGCACGTTGTCCTGAGTGCCTTTAAAGAACCGAGTGCGCAGATAGTCCACCTGTACCCGCCAGGCAAGCCTGGGGCTGATGGTGTAATCGCCGCCCGCACCTAGGGCGTAAGAAAACTTTGAATCTATCTCAGAAAATCCCGGAACGTTACCGCTAACGTGCGCTCGCCCGAAGAGTGCTTGTCCAAAGGGCGTAAATTTCTCCCATTTGCGGTATGGGACTCGCATCCCAAACAAAAACGTATACAGCTTCGTGTCCACCGAGAAGTCGGTTACCGATGTCGGGCAGAATGGAGGACAAGTCGGGAATGGCGTTGGGACAAGCACCGGAACTCGGGACGTACCATAATCACCGCCAAAATCCGCTACTAGGGCAAGCCGGCTGCCGAGATTAACGCCAAGCGAACCCTCCCAGCCGGTGAGGCCGGCACGCTTGTTTGTCGAGAAAAGATCGGTATTTGCATAGGAAAATCCGCCGTACAGTTCCCCCGTGGGAAGGTTCTGGGCCTCCAGCATGCCGCCAAGCTCGCCAATCAAAACCAGGAGCACCATTAGCAACATGCATCTCCTCACTTTTCCTCCTGACAAACTGGAATCAGCAATTGTGCACAGGCAGAGTAGGCGCACCGATTCGGCATTTTCACCGGACGGCACCAATGTTCGAGCTCAATTGATCGCAAAGAATTGTACGTGACAAACATCACGCTTCCCGATTGTCCAACTTTAGTAAACAATCCGGGTCTTCCAAAGACATTGACTTGCAATCATTTGAACACAGACCCAGAGGACGCCGGAAATTCACCAGATTTTTATTTTTCCGCAAACAATTCGCAACACGGATCGTTTAAGTTTAAGACATGAAACCAAAAAATCTTTCTGCTGGCAGTACTGACCTCGAGTCCTGCCTGATTGCAGGGGAAGAGAAAGCTTTGTCGTTGCATATGGAGGCGTACCATCGCGGGGATGCCATCGTTCTGCATTGCAAAGGTCGAATTGTTTTCCGTGATGAAACTGTGGCCCTGTCGCGCAGGGTCGCAGAATTGTTGCAACGCAGCCAGCAGCTTGTCTTGGACTTGAGCGGCGTCAAGTCCATTGACAGCGCCGGACTTGGACAACTCGTGCTACTGCACATGTGGGCTGAGGGCAACCGGTATTCAATCAAGCTTGCCAGTCCAACTAAGCGCGTCCACGATCTGCTCGAAATGACCAACGTGGCATCAATTTTTGAAATTCATAATACGGTAGATGGCGCCCTCAATTCCCCGCCATCGAAGGTACGCCGATTGGCTTAATGGTCATTTTGAAAACGGTAACGACCACCCCGTTCCAGCGCCACTGCTTCCGCCACCTTCAGAAAGGCGCGTCCGGCGTGTGATAAGCTCGCTTCTTTGCGATAAATCAGACGAAGCTTGCGTTGCAGGCGCAGTTCGCGTACTGGGATGCGGACCAGTTCGCCGCGTGCAAGCTCGTTCTCCACGCTGATCTCAGGAACGAGCGCCACTCCGTTACCGGTTGCCACGAAGCGTGTGATGGCCTGTAGCGTGGGCAACTCGGTGTCCATGTGTAACGGCGTCTTGTGCCGTTTGAATGCTTGAATTACTTTCTCACGATAAGGTGATGGCACGTTATGCGCCACAAAGGACTCTGCGCCCAGCTGCCGGATGCTCGCCTGGTGTGCCGAAGCCAGCGGATGGCGCGGAGGAACCACAAATGCCAACTCGTCCAGGTAGACCACAATCGAACGCAGGTGCGGGTCCTGGGGATCGTAAGAGAGCACGCCCATTTCCGCAGTGTGCCGCAATAGGTCATCCGGAATGTGGCTTGCCAGTGACCGTTGCACGGTAACTTTGATCATCGGATGCAGCCGGCGGAACTCCGCCAGAACCGGAAGCAGATAAAGCGCCGTGAACTCGTTGGCTGCGATTACCAGCTTGCCAGCGTGTAATTCGCGCAGCTCGATTAGGGCTTCCTGAGCGTCATTGCGCAGGTTTAGAAGCTTCTCCGCATACTCCTGCAACACCCGCCCTGCATCGGTCAGCACTCCTTCGCGCGAGGATCGGTCAAATAAAGGTTCCCCGATCTGTTCCTCCAGCTTGCGGATGGTCTGGCTCACCGCCGATTGCGTCCGGTACAGTTTTTCCGCTGCGCGCGAGAATCGCCTTTCCCGGGCGACGGTTAGGAAAACTTCCAGCTGCGAAAGATCCATGGCTGTCCTTAAGGAAAACTTGGGGCAATATTAGCTGCGCTAATCATCTTAAGCATGTCTAATGATAATTGTAAGATTATAAGCTTTGCTTTAGAGCCTTGTCTACGTACCATGAATCTTTATACCCGGTGAGGAGGTCCCCGGCTATGGAGCGACCGCGCATCACGGTCTTCGACACCACCCTGCGGGACGGCGAACAGTCGCCAGGCTGCAGCATGAACGTCCAAGAAAAGCTGCGGATGGCCCAACAACTCGATCGCCTGGGCGTGGACGTGATCGAAGCCGGCTTTCCCATTGCCTCGGATGGCGATTTCGAAGCCGTGCAAGCCGTGGCTGCCTCCATTCGACGGCCTGTCATCACTGGACTGGCCCGCGCATGTACCGTGGACATTGAACGAGCCTGGCAAGCTCTCAAGAATGCGGCCCGTCCTCGCATTCATGTTTTTTTGGCAACCTCCGATATCCACTTGAAGCATAAGCTGAGAATGTCGCGCCAGCAGTGTCTGGAGCAGGCGCGAGATGCGGTTCGCCTGGCGAAATCGCTTTGTGAAGATGTGGAGTTTTCGCCCGAAGATGCTACTCGCACCCATACCGAGTTTCTGTGCCAGGTACTCGAGGCGGTAGCGGATGCGGGCGCGACCACCCTCAATATTCCCGACACGGTGGGCTTCACCATGCCCGCGGAATTCACTGAACTTATCCAGACCATCCGCCGTCGTGTCCGCGGGATTGAAAAACTCACTATCTCAGCCCACTGCCATGATGACCTCGGATTCGCCGTGGCCAACTCGCTGGCCGCCATCGCTGCGGGCGCACGGCAGGTTGAGTGTACTGTCAGTGGCATCGGCGAGCGTGCTGGGAACGCGTCGTTAGAAGAAATCGTTATGGCAATGCGAGTTCGACCTGATCTATATCCGTACGACACGAGTGTGGTCAGCGATCGGCTCTATCCCACCAGTCAACTCTTAAGCGAAATCACCGGCGTGGCGGTGCAGCCGAACAAAGCCATCATCGGACGCAATGCCTTTGCTCATGAGGCAGGCATTCATCAGGATGGGGTGCTCAAGAACCCGCTGACGTACGAGATCATGACACCGCAATCAGTGGGCGTGCCTGATTCGACGCTAGTGTTGGGCAAACACTCCGGTCGACACGCGCTTGGGCTGCGCTGCGAACAGCTCGGCTTTCAATTTGAGCGCCGGGAACTCGATGAAATTTACCGCCGTTTCGTGATCCTCGCCGACAAGATTAAGACCATTCAGGATCATCATCTGCTGGAGTTGATCCGCAAAACCTTCGAACAGATGCAGCGAGTCCCCCCCGCTCATGTTGGGGAGATCCCAATGGTGTTCGCCGCATCCGCAAGCTCTGGACATTCCGTTAGTTCGGCTGCATACTTCTCAAAACCATCTGCCTTACCTTTACCTGTCGATCCCAAAATACGTGACCTGCCGCTGAATTCGAAGCCAGATCACCACTGTGAACAGGAAGACTATCTATGGGGAGTGTGATCGGAGCCTAGCGGTATCGCTGCACGCCCCAAAGTGACCACATCGTGCTGCTCAAGCTCACCATCCTCCCCGGTGATGGGATTGGACCAGAGGTCATCGAAGAGGCGATTCGCGTTCTGGATGTGGTCACCCCTGCCTTTGGCCACGAACTCACGCTGACCCGGAAAAATATTGGCGGTGCGGCTTTGCTGGCGAGCAAAGATCCGCTTCCGCCCGACACGTTACAAGCCTGCATATCTTCATCCGCCGTCCTGCTCGGGGCCGTTGGTGGCCCCTCTTTCGACGATTTCCCCAGCCATCTTCGTCCGGAGAGCGGGTTGTTGAAACTCCGACGCAAATTGGGAGCCTTCGCCAACCTGCGTCCGGCGGTTTGTTACGCAGCCCTCGAGGACTGTTCACCACTACGCCCGGAGGTTATCAGAGGGACCGATGTTCTCATCGTGCGCGAATTGCTTGGTGGACTCTATTTCGGAGAACCCCGACTTATCCATGGACCTGCGGGAGATCGCTCCGCTACCAACACCATGCGGTACCGCGAGTCGGAGGTCGAGCGTATCGCGCGAGTTGCCTTCGAGCTGGCCAGGTCACGCCGTCGCAGTGTAGTCTCCGTCGACAAGGCGAATGTGCTGGAGTGTTCCCGCCTGTGGCGCGAAGTGGTTACGCACGTCGGGAACGATTATCCTGACGTGAAGCTCGCGCACATGTACGTCGACTCGGCCGCCATGTCCCTGGTGCTGCGGCCTCGAGATTTCGACGTGGTCCTCACGGAAAACATGTTTGGCGACATTCTGTCCGACGAGGCGGGCGGCATTGTGGGCTCGCTTGGGCTGCTGGCATCGGCCAGCGTCGGGGGCCCGGTGGCATTGTACGAGCCAGTACACGGTTCCGCTCCCGACATTGCCGGGCAGAGTATTGCCAACCCGCTGGGTGCA
>QIAR01000067.1:0-12205 GCA_003225595.1 Acidobacteriota bacterium
TACCTGTATTATAAGGAAAAACACAAGTGTAATTAGTTCCACCTCAGTAAGACATTTTCGGAAATTTTGTCCTAATGTGTTCACCCTAATCTGCGCTAGTTACCATTTATTTAATTCCTATGAGGATAACAACTTCGCAGATATCGGAAAATCGGCGCTCATCGCGCCGGCAGTGAATTCAGCTTTAGGGTACACCGACGTGGTGCGATTCTAAAATTGGGTGTCCGCTGGCGGTGCAATTTTTCTTGTGTTTTGGCGCGTCGAAATTTGGATCAAAATATCCCTCATTGAATCTTACGCGTGGAGGGTTATTTCTAATGCTAGAGGACACCATGATCGGACATTCGGATATCTTGTGGAAAATATTGTCCATTCATCACTGAATAATTTCAGCCAAGTTGGCATTGTGAGTGCTATGGATTTTGGAATGAGGCCTTTCCAGGTCATTTTAAAGGCCTTCCGACGGCCATTTTAGAGGCCTTCCAAGGGTCACTTCGTTCTCGACCGAAATTTGGTTTCGTGCTTCCCGTGGCGTGGGAAGTTACGGTCCACAGACCTGCTTGGCGAGCGGGTAAACAGCAAAAACCTGAGGGGAGTGGGAAATGAAGGACGAAGCGGTCCGTTTGGGACGGCGGGAACAGCAGATTGTCGACCTGTTACTCCAAGGCTGCGATAACGGGGAGATTGCAAAACAGCTCAACATCGCTCACAGAACTGTAAAGGCTCACTTTAATAGACTATTCCTGCGGTTTGGCATCACCAGTGGAATCAAGCGGGTGAAACTCGCAACCCTATTGTATCGGAGGCAGTTATGTCTGGAGACGGGCGCTACGGAACACGAGCTCCCAGCGGACGCGAACAGCAAGTTATCGAACTCGTTGCCCAGGGACTCAAGAACCGGGAAGTCGCGGACGCCATCGGAACCACGGAACACGTCGTCAAAAACTATCTTCGTACCATCTATGACAAGCTCGGCCTCTGGAACCGGGTCGAACTCGCACTCTGGTACGAAGCCCGCAAGAACGAACAAACGTTACACGCGGGATGTGCTTGAAGCATGGGAGCACAGCATCATGGGACTGGGTGAAGCCATGCTTCCCGAGCGCTCGGCTGCCAAGTGACGGGTTACAAAATTTCCGCGGTCACAAACAAGAATCAGAGCAGTAGCTAATCCACCAAGTTTGTAGTTGGTTTTATTTGCAGCCCGAGGACTGCAAATTCCTCAGCTTGTTGGCTGCGTCGGCAGAGCCTTTTCTGGCAGCTGCAACGAGAAGCACTTGCGCCTGATCGCAGCTTTTCGGAACTCCGTCGCCATGTTGATACAAATCTGCGAGCAGCAATAAAGCTGTCGTGTTTTGCTTCCGCACAGCCTTCCACAGCCACCTTGCTGCTTCAGCAGTGTCCCTCGAACCGCTCTCGCTCTCCAGGTATTTCTGAGCGGCAGTGAGTTCTTGCGCACCATTTTCGTACGATGTTCCGTTTTGCACTTCTTTTGCGAGCGACGGAGGGTTGTGCTCAGCCGGTTTCACAATTCGTGATTCCGATTGCGCGGCGGATGGCGTGCGGCCGGAATTCGCTTCTGCATTAGCTGAATTTCCTTCATCAGTCTTTTGCTGCTGCGACTCGGGAGGACTTGCTGTTTTCGACTGCGTTCTGTTCGCCGGGACTTGAGCTGGGGCAGTTTGCGAATTCGGCCGAGGTGCTGAAGATACCGGCGCCGGCGAGTTCGACGTGGAGCGCGATGTTGGATTCACGGTTGACTGGCTTCGCCACTGCACGTAGAAGAATCCAAGTAGCAAGAGCACCAGAATGACAGCCACCGATTTACCGAAAGACCGAGGTTTTCCGGCTTCGATACCAAGCTCTGCGAGGGTTTTTTCCCGTAGCCACTGCACGTCAGTTCCCGCATGTTTTGAAACGGAGTTTGGGATCGAGCCAGAGAACAAAGTGTCATTCGTGGTGGCTCGTGGCAGATTAGTGGCTGGAGATTCCGGCCGTACAGATTGTCCGGTGCTGCCCTTCAGAGGAGACCCACATATGCCACAAAAACACTGGTTGGGCAGGTACTTGTGATGGCATACAGGGCAGAGTCGCGGTTCCGATTTTAGTGGTTCTGCTTCGGTAATTTTCACCCGGGTTGTTTCAGGAAATTCCTCAGAGTTTTGTGGGTGATGGGGTACTTCCGGACCATCCTTATGAATCTCAGATTTAGCTTCAAGTTCCCGCAGCAGTTCCACCACCGCCTCTTCACGCTTTTCCGGGGGAGTTGTGAAGTACACTTGGGCCCATCTTCCCAGGTTGCGCCCGAGGGTTGGATTCGTCATGGGGTTTAGTTTCGGGTTCGGTAGCTTGCCCTTGAAATCCGAGTCCCCGTCAGGTGAATAAGGCACGTCTGCGGTCTCCCGTGAATATCTGCTATGGGTAATTCCACTCCGAGAGAATGCCGTTGTCAATTCAGCGGCGGCTTGAATTCGAGATGTAGATTAATCGCCTGCTTAGACGGGTTTAGTCGCAGGCCTTGCGGTACGCGGGTTCGAACTGGTCCATTTGAGCGTCCCGCTGGCTGGTGAATTTTCCTTTCGGCGTGTTGCCGTACGGATCCGAACCCGAACAATAATAGAGCCCAGTTTGCAAGTCAACCCAGACCTTCGTATCCGGACTGCCGTTGTAAACGGGAGGCGGGGGCGCCTCGGCGAGACCAAGCCCCACCAGCATTCGCTCAGCCAAGCTCAGCTTGATCTCAGGAGGCCGTGGTTTCCGTTTTGATGCGACCTTGGCCGAAGCGCCGCCGGCCGGATTATCTCCAGAAGTGGCCGCGGCCGAGTTCTCCGTACCCGCCGAAGTTGTTGACTGGTGTGACCAGCTACCCCAGAGGAGCGCCGCAAGCACGAGAAGTATGGAGAGTCCTAAGTAGATGTCGGCACGTCTTCCTCTCCAGAAGTGTGCGAAGGCGGCTTTCGGGGTCATTTGGTGCAGCGACTCGAGCCAGGCTTTTGCTTTGGCCGCAGAGGTCCAGGGAGAGGCGTCCCGCGGTTTGAGCGATGAATTGTCCCCCGCCGAGTCCGGAGTAGTTACTTCCTCAACGGTCGTTTCCTTCGGATCGTCAAGAATCCTTATTACACCAGGGTCGTCATCGAAGCGGAGAATCTGCTCTTCCAATTCGTCAGTAGTTTTTTTCGGTAGCCTGAGTTCACCAGCGCCGGCGTGGGCTGGCAACCAAGGCGTCGGCGAGGGTTCTTCAGCAAAAGGCTCAGTTTCCGCATCCAAATCCGCCAACTGGTGCTGTTGCAGAATGTCTGTCATCTCGTCGTCGATGGGCAATGATTCGCGTTCTACGCCGATTTGTTCGCCCTGCCAGTTGTTCTTGGACTGACTTAGATGCCACATGGAGGCCCACTTGCTTTGAACGCCGCCAGCCTTTGGCACGCCGCGTTCCGCGCCGCATGTTCCGCAGAAGAGCTCTTCCTTGCTTAGTGCACTGCCGCATTCTGTGCAAGCGGTGCTTGCGCTGTTTTGGTCAACAGCTTCGGGCACGTTGGCCAGGCGCTGCAACTGCGGTTTGAGCTTTTCCAGTGCCTCAATCATGGTGGCGCGTTCGGCGGCCAATATCTGCTTCAAGTCCAATTCGGCGGCTCGCGCCAGCGCTTCTGTGACCAGTCCCGCCATTAGTTGACAAGTGCGGACATCGTGTTCCTGAAATGCGTTGGCTTTTGCAAAATGCAGCTCTATCGCTCCCGCGACTCTTCCTTGGGAATAAATGGGTACAGCGATGAGAGCGTTGATACCTTGCTGCCTGCAACTTTCGGAATCCAGACGAAGGTCACTGATCACCTCGGGACACTGCAAGCTCGCACCATTGAGGAGGCACTGCGCGGACAAGCAAGAATCAGTGCTGGTCCTGGCTTCCAGCAGGTGGGCGGTACTTCCGCTTGCTGCCTGGTATACGAGTTCTTCGTCTTGCAGAATTCCTATTGCGGCGCCATCCGCGTGCGCAAACTTTCGGACCCGTTCCGCAATCACGTCCAGTGCCTGTCGCAGATCGAGGTGCTTCTTCTGTATCTGGTGTTGGGTCTCCACAATTTCCGCGAGGGTTTGGGTGTAATCCGTCTCAGTTTCGCTAAGCTCGGGAAAGTCTGGTTCAGGTGCTTCGGATGCTGTCGAGATCCGCAGCTGTTCTCTGTGCTCCTGCAGCACATAGGCAGCAGCCAACAGCTTCTGGAAAGAGTCCTCGTCCAGAAGTGATCTGCCACTCTTGCTCGCGGGTATTTCCGTCATGATGTTGGCTGGGGAAGGTGTCCCGGTACTGGGCGCTCAGTCCCGGGTCTGCCTATTGTAATGCAATTTGTCGTCCAAAGGGAGAGTTGTATGGTTTTGCCGTTCGCTAATTCTAGCCTGGACGGGTTCTGGTTAGTGTGCAGGCAGGCGGTATTGCGCATGCAAGTGATTCTAAACGCATAAGCTTATAAGCTTCCAATTATGGATTCGTATACCACCATCCTGGCCATAGCGTGTCCGTCGGCCCACTCTTCCGGTGTGTAGACCTGGTACGTTTCGAGATTAACTGCAAGGCTATGCACTCTCCTTTGCACGCGGAAGTCCTCCAGTTTGCGGGTTGGTCATGATCGTCTTCCGAAAAATGGAGATCGAGAGTCTGCGCGAACGGATGTAGCCCGCCAGGACGTGCGCTGAGAAGTAATGAATATCGGCCGAGAGTCTTCAGCAAGCAATCTTCAAGCATATCTCCACTGAGTAGGGAAAAGAGACTTTGCAACAACGTCTGTATGGCGGAGCAAGTACAGCTAGGTTGCTAGCTCTCTTTTCTTCCTAATGCTTGGTCTCACGGCCGCCATGCGCTACTCATCGGACTGGGGACAATTCTGTCCGTTCAGCCTTCTCCCGGCTCAGATAAAAATGTACCGCCGGCGTAATAATCAGCGACAGCATCATGGAAATCACGATCCCCCCGATCACCGCGATCGCCAGCGGCTGGAGCATTTGCGACCCAGCACCCAACGCGAATGCCAGTGGCAACATGCCCGCCATCGTGGCCAGTGCGGTCATCACAATTGGACGCAACCGCCGCCGGCTCGCTTGCAGCATGGCGTCTTCACTCGAGAGTCCCAGGATTCGGAATTTCTGGTCTGCATCGAGCAAAAGAATGCCGTTCTTGGCCACGATGCCCACGACCATGATCATGCCCATGAAGGATGAGATATTGAAAGTCGTGCGTGTAATCAGCAGTGCGATGAAGACACCTGACGTGGAGAGCAGGGCAGAGGCCAGGATCGCAAGCGGCGCGGCGAAAGTTCGGAATTCAAACAGCAGTACGATGAAAACCAGCAAAATAGCCAAAACGAATACAAATACCAGATCGTGAAACGAGCGTTGCTGTTCCTGATAGGTGCCGCCATACTCCACGCGGATATTCGACGGTAGGTGAAGTCCAGCGACAGTTTTCTGGACCGCGTCCATGGCGCTGCCCAGGTCGGTGCCCTCAAGGCGGGCCGTGACCGAAACATTGCGCTGCAGGTTTTCGCGCCGGATTTCAGTCTGCCCCGGAAGCTCGGTGATCGTGGCAAGTGAGCCGAGAGTTGCTGTTCTTCCCGAGCTGCTGGTCAAAAGCGTATCGCGCATGGCCTCGAGCGACGAATGGTTCGCAGCAGGAAAGCGCACCCGCAAGGTGTAAGCACGGTCATTGACTACTACTGGCGTGGGCGCCGGCTCACCTTCCAGAATGGCAGCGGCGTCAGTGGCGACCTCTTCTGGCGTAAAGCCTGCGCGCGAGGCCACTGTGGGATTAACCTGGAATACCACGGCCGGCCCACTGATCGTATTGTCGATTCCGTTCAGCACATCGACAACGCCATGAATTTTGTGAATGGCATCCGCCACTTTCGATGCCCACGCTTCGAGTACAGTCGGGTCCTCCGCAAATAACTTGATCTGAATCGGTTCTGGCGCGCTGGTCAAATCGCCGATCATGTCCTGTAGCACCTGTACGAACTCCACTCGGACGGCGGGTTCTTCTGCACTGACCTTAGAGCGGACCTCCTCAATGACATCGTCAATGCCATGGCTGCGCTTCTTCTTCAGCTTGATCAGAACATCGCCCCGGTTGGCTTCAGTGACCGCCGCCAATCCCAACTCCAGCCCAGTGCGCCGAGAACTGCTCTCAACTTCTGGAATGGCCCCTACAATCTGCTCAATGTGGCTGATCATGCGGTTGCTTTCCGACAGTGCCGTGCCGGCTGGAGTCCAGTAGTCCAGCACGAAGCCACCCTCGTCCATTCCTGGCAGTAAGTCTGATCCGGAAAAGTGATAGCAGAGGTAAGAGACAACAATTAACGCGAAACTCAATGCCACTAGCCATCGAGGTTTCTCCAGGGCCCGTCGAAGCCACTGCTGGTGAAAGCTGACAACTTTTTGGAAGAAACCACTAAGGTGGGCTTCTTCAGCAGCCATGAGGCGTGACATGGATTCTTCTTCCGGTAGCTCGCCGTTTGCATCCGAAACGTCGGCTTTTCGGCGGATCAGATACTGGCTCAGATTCGGCGTCCATGTCAGAGCCAGAGCCAGTGAAGTGAATAACGAGACAGCCATGGTAACCGCCAGCGCACGGAAGAATGTTCCGGTAACGCCTGTGATCGAGATCAGCGGAAGAAAAACCACGACAGGAGTGATCGTCGATCCGATCAGCGGGACCGTGATCTCACCCAGGGCGCTGCGTATCGCCTGCAGACGACTTTGTCCGGCATCACGATGGAGCACGATGTTTTCGACTACTACGATTGCATCATCGATCACCAGTCCGACGGCTGCGGCCAAGCCTCCCAACGTCATCAGGTTGAAGCTCTCGCCCAGCAACTTCAGCGCAATGAACGTCACCATTACAGTCACTGGAATCACCATTCCCGCCACAACAGAGGTGCCCCAATCGCGCAGGAAAACCACCAGAATGATGGAAGCCAGAATCAGGCCCAGCAAAATCGCATCACGCACGCTTTTGATCGAATCGCCGACGATGATCGATTGGTCGTAAAACGGCCGCAACTCAATACCGGGTGGAAGCGATTTGCGGATGCGCTCTATCTCGAGATGCACTTCGTCCGCAACCTGCACCGTATTGCTGTCCGGCTGACGGTTGATATTCAGCAGTACCGCCGGCTTGCCATTCGCGGTGACGATTGTGTACACGGGTTTCACGGCTGGTGCGACTGTAGCCACATCGCCGATCCGAACCGGAATTCCTGCTTGCGTGGTTTTAACCACTGTATTCGCGATTTGTTCCGGTGTGCGCACCTGCGCGTTGACAAGACCCAAAATTAACTGGTGATTCTGTTCCAGTAAACCCGGCGAATCGATCAAGTTTGTTCGCCGCACCGATTCGAGGATATCCGCAACCGTGACATTCGCGGCCAGCAGCTTGGAGGCTGCCGGGGTAATGTGAAACTCCGGTTCCTGCCCGCCCTGCACCACGACCCTTGAAACCCCATCCAAGCGGTTCAATCTTGGTTTCATCTCGTAGGTCGCCATCTCCCAAAGCCTGGTCAGGGGTACGGTTTCAGAGGTGAGGCTGTAACCAATAATCGGGAAGCTGGCAAAGGTCATGCGGTGCGCTTCTATTTTCGCGGTTGAGGGAAGCTCCGGCTGCACGCGCGAGACGGCGGCATTCACGTACTGTAGCGTTTGAAACATATCCACATCCCAGCGGAAGAACAGGTCCACCTCCGCTGAGCCGCGGCTGGTAATGGAACGCACCTGCAGTAGACCGGGAACGCTATTGACCGTCTCCTCGATGGGGCGAGTGATGGTCACCATCATCTGGTCAATGGGCATCACGCCGTTATCGACCGCAATCAGAATGCGCGGGAAGTTTGTTTCCGGAAAAACCGCCACGGGAATAGTGAACGCCATGTAAGCGCCCAGCAGTGCCAATGTCAGGATCAGAAAGATCACCGACTTGGAGTTTCGCGCGAACCAGTATGAGGACTCTGGGTGATTCACGGCTATGCTCCACTACTTCTCGCTGCCAGATTTCTCATCTCCGGATTTATCGCTGCCAGGCTTCTCGGCGCTAGGCTTTTCGCCCTTTGTTTTCTCGGCGGCGGCTTCAACCCTTACTTTAGTGTTGTCGGGCAGACCGTAATTACCGGAAGTCACGACGCGATCTCCGGCCTGTAATCCTTCCGCAATCTGAGCCTGATCGTCCTGGCGAATGCCGACTTTAACGGTCTTTTGGTGGGCACGATTATCAGAGCCAACGAGCATCACGGACGTGCTGCCATCCGGGGCTGTGAGCAGCGACGATGCGGGTACCACCAGTGCGTCAGGAACAGTTTGCGCCAGCATTGAAAGCTGGACGCTGGTTCCCGGTTTGAGGCTATGGTGTGGGTTGGCTGCCTTCACCCAAACTTCTACGGTTGTGCTATTCGGGTCGAGCGCCGGACTGACTACGGTGACTTTGCCATCGACTGGATCGTCCAGGCCAGGAACAGTGATGGAAGCTTTATTGCCTACCTTCAGCAGCGCAGCTTCGGCTTGCGGGATGTGAGCTCGCGCGATGACCTGAGAAATGTCCATCACGGTGATCAGCGGAGTTCCAGTAGCCGTCATTTCTCCCGGATAGAGCGGGCGATCAGTGACCACACCATCAATCGGGCTCCGAATTTCGGAGTAATTTAATTGAGCCTTAGCCCCCAAGTACTTGCCTTTGGCGGAAGTCAATTGTCCCGCCGCTGATTTCAGTTCCTGCTGCTTTCCGACAGCCATTAGCGAGTCGAGATGCTTCTGCGCGATCTCGTACTGGTTGCGCGCCTGCGTGAGGCTGACTCCCGATTGGTCCAATTCCTTCCTTGGCAAAGCACCTTGCTGGAACAAGTCCTGCCGGCTGCGATATACCTTCTCTTCCGCTTCAAGCGTTTGTTTGGCGGCTTGCACATCAAGTTTCGCCTTCTGGATTTCTTCAGGAAGACTCGCTGCAGTTGTGGTTGTGTAGGCTGCTTGCGCCTGTTCGTAAGTGCCCTTGTTCTCTTCCGCGGCCGCGGCCAGATCACGATTCTCCAACACGGCGAGCAACTGCCCCTTGTGTATTTTGGCCCCGCGTTTCACGTAGAAAGTTCTTACTGGCGCGCTGATCTTGGGAGTGATTGCCGACTGTTGCAGTGGGAAGAGAATCGCTTCCGCAGTTACGGTGCGCTGGATTGTGGTTTTATTAACCGGAGCGACCTGCACCGACACAACGGGTTCTTTGTCCGCTGAGTCCCGGGAACAGCCGGTTGAAAATATCAACGCCGTTGCTACGAACAGAGACGCGATTCGCTTCGAGCTGGGAGTCAAGATCGCTGATGCGTGGCAGTGAGCGCTGTTCGGAAAGCCTGCCGGCCTTGTGGATTTCATCCTTTTAAAAGATCCCGGTCAGGGTCTGTAGTGTTGCCAAAGCTACGCGAAAACGGGCCTGTCCGTCATCATAAGCATTCCGAGCCTGCCTCAAGGTGTTCTGCGCATCGACCACCTCAAGAACCGAGGCTTCTCCAGCCTGGTAACGAAGGGTGGTTAGACGCAGGCTCTCGGCGGCCAGTTCTGCCGACCGGCCCAGGGATTCCAATTCCGAGCGCGCGGCCTGAGCTTCATTGTAGAACGATTGCAGGTTGCTGAGCAGTTCCCTCTGCGCAAAGCTCAATTCTACCCTGGCCTGATGTCTCCGCAGGTCCGCTTGGCGCAGTTTGCTGCGGTTAGCTCCCCAGCTCCATACAGGAATTTGCAGCGTAGCTGTCGCCGAATATCCCAAGTTCCGCACAGTCTGTTGCGTTACCGGATCGAACTGGTGAACCGCAAACCGATTGGCATCGATCCCGTAGAAATAATCTGCAGTAACAGAGGGTAGAAGCCCACCCCATGCGGCCGCCACTGCTTCCTTTGCCTCCTGGAGTGTGGCGACAGCGGCCCGCAGTTCCGGGTTCTTCCGTGTTGCCGCTGCCTGTACCTCCGGGAACGAAGGCAGAGACTCGGGAGTCTGGAGATCGTCAACAACGGTGAAGTTCTGGTTGAAGTCAGAAAAGAGCAGGACAGCCAGTTCCACGCGGCTGCGATCCATTGCCAACTGTGCCTCCTGCAAATCGCGTTGCTGTTGGTGGAACTGAATCTGTGCCTTGATGACATCCGAATGCGCAACTTCGCCGCCCTGCTCGAGCTTCTTACTGATGTTCAGAAACTGTTCTGCCTCCGAAGCTGCGCGTTGGGCAGTGGCATACTTGCGCTGAGCGATCACCAATCCATAGTAGGACTTCACTACCGTGACCAACAGGCCACGTGCGGCAATTTCCGAGCGGGCTCGTGCCGCGGCTTCGGCGGCAACCGTCCGGCGATACTCCGCGACAGCGCTTAACGAGAGTGCCTGGTGCACATTCGCCTGGCTTATGTACTCGTGTATCCCATTATTGGCGATGAACCTTCCGGAGGCTGTTCCGTTCCCCTGGGTGTAAATGAATTCATTGTTGTAATTAACGCCGGGCAATAGCGCTGCCCGGCTCTGTACACGATCCTGTTGCGCCAGTCCGAGCTCTGTAAGCGCTGCCTGGAATTGCGGGCTATTGTCTTTCGCGCGCTTCAGAGCGTCCTGCAATGTCATGGTGACCGGGGCGCCATTTGCCGATTTGTCGGCAGTCGGCTTTTGCCCAGAGGGAGAACTCACCGAAAGCTGCAGGTTGAAGCTTTGCTGCGCAGGAGCAGTTTGTGCAGGAGCTAATGAAGCCGCCCACAGAACCCCGAGCCCGGCCAAGCGTTGGAGCACTCGACGTACTTTCCCACGCTGGGAAAGACTCTGACTTCTGGAAGATCTAAATGCACGAGAAATGAACACGCAGCACCTCGGATATTGACGAGAATCGGACCCGTGAAAACCTCGTAAATGCATGAGTCACCGAGAGATTGTCACGAACGCAGGACTTTTGTCCAGAGTGTCAAGCCTGGCGAGCGAGCCATGACTTCGAGTGTCCCCGCCAGCTTTCAAGTCCAAAAACTGAACTGAAATGAATTAAAGAGCTTTGCACTCAAGCCGCTTCGGGAACTTTCCGATGTGTCTCTAGAGGCAGGAGAATCAACCGCAACCAAGCTCGTTCTCTCAACTTCATGGATTCATTAAGATTTGTCCTTTGGTGCTGGGAGGCGAAAATTTGGAGAAGAACTTGCACATCTGTTTGCGGGATCCACAAACTGCGGACGAAAGAAAAAGTATATAGGGATGCCAAAGGATGCCCTCATGCGGGTTCCAGATGACATATTGGGGTGTGTCTGCTTTTTGTGCGTGAAAGAAACCAAGGATGGGAGTGACCGCTTTCATTACGGAGGCACCGGTTTCTTTGTAAGTCTCCCATCCGAATCACAACCAGGTACGTCTCACATTTACGTGGTCACTGCAGCTCACAATATCGAGAAGGCTCAAAGATATGGGAGCAATCTTTACCTCCGAGTTAATACTCTAACCGGAGAAGCGAAGCATGTGGAGGTTCAACAACCATGGACATTTCCCGAGAAAAACGGGGTTGATCTGGCGATATTAGGCTGGGCTCCGCCTAGTTCTATATTTCACTTCAGGACGATTTCGATAGAATCGTGCGCCACAGAAGCAGTGTTTGAGAAGGAAGATATTGGGCTAGGTGATGAGTTATTTTGCGTGGGGCTTTTCACGCAACGACATGGCACCAAAAAGAATCAACCAATTGTTCGCTCTGGAATTATTGCCGCGATGCCAAGTGAGCCATTGGAAGACACCGACACGAGATTTGAATATGACGCCTATCTTGCCGAGGTACGCTCTATAGGTGGCCTCAGTGGTTCCCCTGTATTCGTTGGCCTGCCAGATGTATTTCACACGGCCACCATAAAGAGGGCACGAGAGAAACTGTTCTACTTGCTGGGCGTGATTCGCGGCCATTGGGATCTCAAGAAACGAGAGACGGCCCTAGATTTTGCTGATGATGAACTCAACCAAGTAAATATGGGAATTGCTCTTGTCACGCCGATCGGAGAGCTAATCACTATGCTGAATAGCGACGAATTGAAGAAGCAACGCAGAAAGAGTGAGGAAGTATTCGCCAAGCAAAAGGCACCGACGCTAGATTCTGGATTCCCAGAGCCGAAGTCGTTTACCAAGGATGATTTCGAATCCGCACTAAAGAAGGCCAGCCGCAAGATCACCCCATAGGGG
>QIAR01000067.1:12305-12766 GCA_003225595.1 Acidobacteriota bacterium
CTACTATTCGGTTTGGCACTAACTTTCGAGTTAGCCCCAATTCCCCTGGTTGAGGAGCCGATGGGCCCCTGATAGGGCTCGGGTTACAGTGCCCGGCAGTGATGCCGGGTGCTACCCGCTTGGCAAACGGGAAAACCGTCCGGCAAACTAAAACGGAACCGGTGTATCGTCAACGCGATCCGCTGTAGGCTGGATAGTGTTCTTGTGCACTTGCTTCAAGAAGCTGGTGAACATGGGCTGCACATCGAAACGGCGGTTGTATCGGAAGCTGTATTCATTGAGGTAGGACTGCAAGTAGTTGCTCCCGACTGAGTGATAAACGCCCCCGATGCCGCGCTTCACTAAACTCCAAAAGCCCTCGACTGTGTTCGTATGCACGTCGCCCATGACGTAGACCTTCTCACTGTGATTGATGCGACGATGGAGATAGCCGCGATCTGTAATATGCGGAACGCCGTGGT
>QIAR01000068.1 GCA_003225595.1 Acidobacteriota bacterium
CAACGGAAAGCCGGAGCGCCACAGCAGATGGGGCGAGCAGAGCACGGAGGCATTCCGTTCCCCCCAATCGAATCATTTTCAACTACGCTCGTAGAGCACCCCTGGAAACGGAAAACCCGGTCATTTGACAGATGACACAGCGTCTTGTGACACTCCATCCATCGACCCAATGAGGGGGGAATCCCATGAAAACCACGGGTACTTTCTGCGTCCTATTATTTATCAGCTCGCTAGTTGGCGTACCGAATCCTTTAAACGATTCCACTGCAGATCAGACTAAACTCATCGCCTTGGAGAACGCGTGGAATCAGGCCCAGCTACACCACGACGATCGGGCACTGGATGGTCTGATCCCAGACACATTTGTTTACACCGATTACGACGGTACCGTCATGAACAAGGCGCAATTCCTCGCTGATCTAAAAGACCCGTCCTATCGTGCGACAATGATCGCAAACGAGAACGTGAAGGTGTATTCGTATCAGAATGTGGCCATCGTCATCGGGAACTACCACACCAAGGGCACGTACAAGCGCAAACCTTTTGAACACTACGGCCGATTTACGGATACCTGGATCTATCGGGACAATAAATGGCAGTGCGTCGCCAGCCACACCAATCTGATCAAAAAGGGCGCCGAATTTTGAAAGGGAGATTGGTCAATCAGCCTAAGCTGCTCCTTCCCCCCCAACTCTCTCCCTTTTTTGTAATCCTCCGAACCGGCCTTAGATGCGGGAACGCCGTCGACTCGGTTGCCTTGGTCCTGCTTTGAGCCCTGCTTACCAGCGCTCATCGCGCTCAAACCCGAGCAGGGCCGAAAATGCTACATTAAATACGGTTCATGTCTGCCCCTCAATCACGCTTTGTGCGGGCTTGCAAGGCCCAGCCTGTTGACAGTACGCCCGTGTGGTTCATGCGCCAGGCCGGACGGTACATGTCCGAATATCGTGCCATCCGCAAGAGTCATTCCTTGATAGAAATCTGTAAGAAGCCAGCGTTGGCTGCTGAAGTGACGATTACTGCCGCGGAAGCGTTGGGTGTTGACGCTGCAATTATCTTTGCCGATCTTCTGCTTCCCCTGGAAGTCATGGGCATGCCCTTTCACTTCTCTGCTGGTGAAGGACCAGTGATTGAGAAACCAGTATGCGGAAAGCAAGACATCGCGGGTCTACGCACCGACCGCGCGCCTGATCTCGGGTACGTTTCCGAGGCGATCCGCCTGGTTTCTAAGCATTTCGGCGATCGCTTGCCGGTGATCGGGTTCTGCGGCGCCCCCTTCACCCTAGCCAGCTACATGATTGAAGGAGGCAGCTCTCGCAATTATGTAAACACCAAGAAGATGATGTACTCAGCACCTGTGGCCTGGGACGAGCTCATGCGCAAGCTGGTCGCGGTAGTATCCGAATATGCTGTGGAGCAAGTGCGCGCTGGGGGCGATGCAATCCAGGTTTTCGATAGTTGGGTCGGTTGTTTAAGTGTCGAGGACTATCGCCGATACGTTCTGCCCCATGTGACCGAGTTGGTAAAGAAGCTGCAGAAGACTGGCGCACCGGTCATTTATTTCGGCACGGAGACCACTGCGTTGTTGCCGTCCATGAAAGAGACGGAAGCCGAAGTCATCGGACTTGACTGGCGCATTCCTCTGGACGATGGTTGGCGCAGCATGGGCTTCAAAGGCGCGGTGCAGGGAAATCTCGATCCCGTGCTGCTCTTTTCGGACTGGAAGGAGTTGAAGTCGAGGGCCGAGGCAATTCTGCGCCGCTCGGGCGGACGTCCGGGACACATCTTTAATTTGGGTCACGGGATTTTACCGGAGACCCCAGTAGAAAACGTGAAGGCACTAGCTCAATTTGTGCGCGAACACTCGGCAAAAACCGCGGCGACTTCGGGCTGAGGCCAGACTCGGTCCGTCGTCACAGGCCAATGTCTAGCACATCGAACTCGCAAAACACTGCCGTCCTGCTGCTGGCCCACGGCAGCCCTGAGTCAGTGGACGACATCCCCGATTTTGTACGCTATGTTGTTGGAGGGCGGCCAGTGCCTCCACAGATCGTCGAAGAAATCAAACACCGCTATAGTCTGATCGGCTGCTCTCCGCTGAATGAAATCACTATGAGACAGGGAAAAGCACTCGAGCGCGAGTTAGGCTTACCGGTCTATGTCGGCATGCGGAATTGGAAACCCTTCATTCCGGACGTCGTCAAAACCATGCCAGCCGACGGAGTCTCACGAGCGATTGCCATTTGCCTGGCCCCCCAGAATTCGCGAACCAGCGTCGGCCTTTATCGCGGCGCTGTGATGGGGGAGAGCGGCACTCCATTCGCACTTGAGTTCATTGAATCGTGGCACGATCATCCATTACTGGTAAGAGCATTTGCCGAGAAATTACTGACCGGCTGGGAGAGCGCTTGCCGTCAGGTAGGCTCCAAACTTCCTGTGATCTTCACCGCGCATAGTGTGCCGCAACGCACCATTACCGAAGGCGATCCTTATGAGAGTCAGTCTCGAGAAACGGCTGCGCTCGTGGCGAAAACAGCGGGGCTCGCCGACGAAGACTGGAGCTTTGCATTCCAGAGCCAGGGCATGTCTGGAGGACCCGTGTCCGGCAATGCATGGATCGGTCCCACGGTCGAAGACATGATCCTGAGGTGGAAAGAAAAGGGCCATATTGGCGTATTTATTCAGCCAGTGGGCTTTCTCTGCGACCACGTAGAAGTACTCTACGATATTGATATCGGCTTCAAAGGGTTTGCGGCGAATTGTGGCATGCAACTATGGCGCGCCGAGTCACTGAACGATTCGCCTATGCTGATCGCAGCGCTTGCGGACTTGACGCGGTCGCGTTTGTCACAGTTCTTGGAGAAAGCCTGACTTTGTAGCACCAGCATCCCTTCCGCTTCCCGCTCGGCTTCGTTCGGGGACTCGGCTAATTCAGGCTTTGCCGGCGTTGCACGTGATTTCATGAAACGCATTGCCATAATCGGTGGCGGCATTTCTGGACTCTCCGCTGCCTTTGCTCTCGAACAGAAACGCGCCACTGGCGTTCCGCTGGAGTACACGCTGTTCGAAAGCAGCTCGCGTCTTGGCGGCGTTCTGCTCACCGAGCGGATGGATGGTTGCCTCATCGAGGCGGGTCCCGACTCTTTTCTCACGGAGAAGCCCTGGGCAATCGACCTCTGCCGCCAAATCGGCCTCGCGGACCAACTCATCGGCTCCAATGACGCGCAACGAAAGACCTACATTCTCGTCCAAGGCAAGCTGGTCGTGATCCCCGACGGACTTATGTTCATGGTCCCGACGAAAGTTCTGCCGACTATCTTTTCGCGCCTGTTTTCTCTCCGCACTAAGCTACTCATGGCCAGGGAGTGGTTCCATGTGGCTAGCAAAGCCGCGAGCGATGAAACCGTAGCTTCATTCGTGGAGCGGCACTACGGGCCGGAAATCGTGGATCGCCTCGTCGACCCGCTGCTTTCCGGCATTTATGGTGGAGCAGCTTCCGAACTCAGCGTGCGCGCCGTACTTCCTCGCTTTGCCGAAATGGAAGCCAACCACGGCAGCCTGGGCCGTGCAATGCTTTCGGCGCGCGACAAAACGCGCCAGCCGCCGCATGACCCCCCGCGACCATTATTTACTTCTCTGAAAGACGGGATGCAACAGCTGGTCGACGCCGTCGTCGCACGTCTTTCTCCTGCGGCCCTGCGCATCAACACACCCGTGCTGGAAATCCGGAGAGGGCAGGCCGACTGGTTCGTTTCCGCTGACGCTCAGTCCGACACTTTTGATGGCGTCATTGTTGCCGTGCCGACGCGGGCAGCTGCACCCCTTCTGCGGTCGTGCAGTCCGGCTCTCCGCGCTGAACTCGGCGGTATCCACTACAGCTCTTCCGTCACTGTGACATTGGGGTACGACCACAATGTGCGTTCGTCCTTGCCTCCGGCTTTCGGCTTTCTCGTGCCTCGCAGCGAGGCCAAGCGCGTGCTCGCTGCCACGTTTGTGCACAACAAGTTCCCGTACCGAGCCCGGGACGACCGCGCCCTGATTCGTTGCTTTCTGGGCGGCACACGCGATGAAGAGATACTGCAGTCCTCGGACGAAGAAATCCTCCGCATCGTACGCGAGGAACTCAGGCAGATCATTGGTGTCGGAGCCGAACCTCTTTTCACCCGGGTTTTTAAATGGAAGCGTGCAATGGCGCAATACAATGTCGGGCACCTCGAGCGGCTGGAGCGGATTGAGCGCATGCGCCAGGAACTCCCGGGCCTCGCCCTCGCGGGCAACGGTTATCGCGGCATCGGCGTGCCCGATTGTGTACGTTCCGGCACCGACGCTGCTTCGCAACTCCTCATAACTCTGGGGTTGACTCCCGCCTAGGCTCCAGCCAAAGTGTCCCAGCCAGCCTAACGATGCCGCCAGCCGCACCACACCAGCGGTAAAAGCGCCAGCATTTTCTCCCAGAGATCAGACCTGTTCGGCGATTCCGCTCCTCCTGGAACACCCACCGGTCACTCACCAAGAAGTTCACGATCGAGCATGCGCTAATCGTGATCATATTCGCCACCAGATAGTGGAGGTGCGCCACACCCACCAACAACTCCATCAAACTCAGATTGCCGATGATCGAAAATGCTCCCGTGCTCAGATTGAACTTCAGGAGACGCGCGAGAGCATCGCCTGTCCTTGCCCGGTCCAGCGATATCCTGTCGAACCAGGTGAAGCGCTGGTGCCACAAAAAATTGGGTATGACGGCGGTTTCCACTGCCAGCGCCGTCGCCCACAGGTAATCGAAATGAAACGCCACCTTCAGCACGGCAAGCACCACCAACTGCACCGCGATTCCAATTCCTCCCACGGCGTTGAATTTCAGCCAGCGGACACTTGACGCGCGCCAGCCTTCTTTACGCCAGTTTTCGCGACTCGGAGTCGCGGTCACGGGATCCGCTCCTCCAAATACAGCCGGTAGGTGTTGCGGGCGGCGAGGATCACCAGCATCAGGCTCATGCCGATGAACCCGATCGCGCCGCTCACATCGAACAGGCGATAACGTCCACCCAGCACCATAGGCCGGAACAGGACGGCAATATTGCCGACCGCCAGCAGAATGCGAAGCTCGGTTGGTCCGAGGCGCCAAAAAGAGAGATGAAACTCGCCCAGAGTGTAGGTCGCCAGATAGGCTTGGATCGAAAGCAGCAGGAACGCGATCAGAAGCCCAATCGCGACGTACGGGTGCATGTAACCCGAGAGTGCGAGGCCACCCATGAGGCTTAGCGCCCCGAAACTGTCAATCATGTGGTCAACATAAAAGCCGTATCGCGGACGCTGGTGTTGGCGTACCCGGGCCAGCGTGCCATCCAGGCTGTCGCCCAGCCAATTCAGCACGAGGCAGCCGATCACGGCTAGCAAGGCATAGCGGTTCCAGCGCGAGAGAGCGTAAAAGACCCCGGCCAGTATCTGTGCCACAAAACCCAGCAGGGTCAGGTGGTCGGAGTTGATACACCCTGGCGCGCGTTCCGCCATCCATGTCAGCGCCCGCTTTTCCGCAGACGCCACGAAACTTTGCTGTACGCGCCGGGCATTCGAGAAGGCGGGTCTTCGACGCCGCATCTCGTCCAAAACCCTGGGGTTGGTCTGCTCGCAATAATCAATTAGTGGACTCGTCATGCTCAGGCCTCCTTACGCGACCCCAATTTGCCCGGGGCCCCAGGATCAGGACAATGCACGTCGGGTAAAGCGCGGCACAAACGAAGATCAACAGGTAAGTAACTGGCGGGAAAGGAATTGGGATTCCAGGTAAACGGGTAAGACGCGGGTTTCCCGGCGAACACAGGGCTCGCGGTCTATACCGGGGAACCGACAGACGAAGCGGCTGCCTGGATTGCATTCCGCAATTGCTCGACTGCCCAGGCGATCTGTTGTGCCGTAATCACTGCAGGCGGAGCGATCAACAGGTGATCGCCCGAAATACCATCGACGCAGCCCTGCATCGGGTAGACCAGTAGCCCGCGCTCGAGCGCTGACTGGCCCACGCGAGCAGCGAAATTCAGCTCGGGTGGATAGGGCTGCTTGCTTTCCTTGTCGGCGACAAACTCTACACCCCATAGCAGGCCGATCCCACGGACATCCCCTATGGTGGGAAGGGCGCGCAATTCTTCCAGTGTCCGCCGCAAGTTCGCGCCCGCGCTTCCGGCTTGCTGCGAATCCGCTGCTTGCACCAGCTTTCTCGTTTCGATGAGCCGTAGCACCGCCCTCCCGGCCGCCACCGAGATCGGGTGCGCATTGTAGGTGAATCCGTGCAGGAAGGATCCAGAGCCTGCCGCGATCGCGTCTGTCACTTTTCGGCTGGCAATCACCGCGCCCAAGGGTGCGTACCCACTGGAAAGCCCTTTCGCCGACACCAGGATGTCCGGCGCGACGTCCCAATACTCGACCGCAAAGTTCCGCCCGGTACGCCCCATGCCGGTCATCACTTCATCCGCGATCAGCAGCACACCGTGGCGGCGGCATATCTCCGCTACATTTTTCAGATATCCGCCCGGAGGCACGGCCGCTCCCAGGGTCGCGCCGCTCACCGGCTCTAGAATGAACGCTGCCGCCTCTCCGTTGCTCGCCTTGATGGCGCGTTCCAGTTCCTCGGCATACTGTTGCCCGCAGTTTTGGCATCCGTCAGTGCAGTCATAATTACAGCGATAACAGTACGGGAACCCCAAATGCGCGAATTCCCGCACCATGGGCAGATAAATCTCGCGTCTACGCTTGTTTCCCGAAACCGCCAATGCGCCCAACGTGGATCCGTGATAGCTCTGCTCACGGCTCAGAACTCGGTAGCGTCGCGTCTCGCCGATTTCGACCTGATACTGCCTCGCCAACTTCAGGGCCGTCTCGACCGATTCCGATCCACCGCAGGTGAAATACACGCTGCCGCCGCGAAAGTTCTCTCCCGCAAACTCCAGCAATTCCTGCGCATACTCCTCAGCCATTGGAGTTGTAAACTGGCTGCTGTGCACGAACTCGAGTTGCGCAGCCTGTTCGGCCATGGAAGCCGAAACTTCTGTAACCCCATGCCCGATAAAATTGACCGCCGCCGAACCGGAAAAATCGAGATACCGTTTGCCTTCTGCATCCCAAACGTATACGCCCTCGCCGCGTATGGCTGAGGGAAACACTTTGCGAAACGATCGCTGCAAAAGTGCGGAGCGCGGATATGCTGATGGATGGGAGCCTTCCGTGATCGAGGAGCGCGGCACGCCTCGGATTATAACGGGACGGAGGGCCGCAGATTCACGCAGATAAACGCTGATGTTCGAACGCAGGTCTGGTACGCTCTTGAGAAGTCCAAAATCAAACGCCTGGTTTTCGCGAATGAAAAGAAGCGCAATCGGCGTTCACGCGAGTTAATCTGCGGCCAAAAATGCCTTCGCGCCTCCTACGCTTCTTCCGACCCTCGCATCAGCACGGCATCTTCTCCGCCACTTTGCTGCTCATGAGCGCGGTGATGATCTCGCGCGTCATTGGATACATCCGTGAGGCCTACATCGCCTATGCATTTGGCGCCGGATCGCAGACCGATGCCTATGTCGCCGCCTTCACTCTGCCCGACTGGCTGAATTACATCGTCGCCGGGGGCACCGCCTCCATCACCTTCGTTTCCATTTACACGCGTTTTTTGGCAGAGAAGCGAGAAGATCAGGCCCAGAAAACGTTTTCAGTCATCATCACCGTGATGACCACCGTGCTGGTCATCGGCACGTGTCTGGCGGAAATCTTCACGCCGCAATTCGCGCACTGGATGTTCCGCGGATTCACTGCGGAGCAACTCCGCCTTTGCGTTCACCTCACCCGCATTCTGTTGCCGGCACAAATTTTCTTTTATGTAGGCGGAATTGTCTCTGCGGTATTGCTTTCCCACCGGCTCTTCTTGTTTCCTGCCTTCGGACCGTTGATCTACAACCTCTTTATCATTCTGGGCGGAGTCGTTGTGGGGAAGCAGCTCGGGATCGCTTCACTGGCGTACGGTGCGCTCTTAGGCAGCTTTGTGGGACCTTTCCTGGTGAACGCCATGGGCGCCGCGCGTGTGGGTATCGGCTATCGGCCGTCATTCGATCTGCGCAATCGCAGTTTCCGCGATTGGGTTCGCCTGTCGATTCCCCTGATGCTGGGCGTCTCTCTGGTTACGGCGGATGACTGGATCCTACGCTACTTCGCCTCAAGCGGGATCGGCGACATCGCCCGCCTGAACTATGCCAAGCGGCTCTTTGCCGTTCCTATGGCGGTCTTGGGACAGGCTACTGGCCAGGCGTCGCTTCCGTTTTTTGCTCGGCTGTTTGGTGAAAAACGAATGCAGGAATTCGCAATTACCGTGAATGCGTCGGTCTATCGCATTGCGGCCGTTTCTTTTCTTGCCACCGGTTGGATGATGCCAGCCGCACTGCCGATCATCGATCTTGTCTACCGCCGCGGCCATTTCCTTTTTTCCGATTCGCAGCAAACTGCCAGCTATTTTTTCTGGTTCTCGCTTTCACTGGCTTTCTGGTCGGCGCAGGGACTCTACGCGCGCGCTTTCTACGCAGCCGGAGACACCCTAACGCCGATGGTGGCCTGCAGCATCATCACTCTGCTATCGCTGCCTATCTACTCCGCACTGTTCCACACCTTTTCAGTCATCGGACTCGCTATCGCCTCTGATATCGGAATCATTGCCAACGGTCTGACCCTCGCGATCCTGTTGCACCGGCGAGGGCTCGTTCGGCTCGGCGATTTGCAATGGGGAGAACTGGCGAAGGCCGCGCTGACTGCGCTCATTGCTGGCGTGCTTAGCTTTCGGGTTGCAAATGCTGTCGTGGTGAACGGCAGCCGCATTGCTGATCTGCTCGCCTTGGCACTGATTTCGATTACATGGGCAGGAGCAGTCACCGCCGGATTGTGGCTACTGCGTTCCGATCTCCGTAGTGCTCTGCGGCGACGTAAAGCGACTGCGTATCCACGGGTCGCGGAACACCAAGCTGAGGAAACCATGAGTGCGGGCAGCAAGCCGTAGGCCAGATGGGTGCGAGAACTCGGTTATTCTTGCGCGTTTAAAGTGTCACTTTCCTTCGATTGCGACGGACTCCTGGACCTGCCCTCCGCCACCAAACAAAAATGGGCCTTCCCGCTTCTGCGAGAGTGCCCGTCGTCAATTCTCAGTTAAGAGTTGGCGCCGAGGCCGGAAGTCTGGGTGCCGGACCCGGAACTACGCCCGTGCTGCGGTGGCCGCAACGGGCTCGGTCGTCGAGGTACTCTTGACCTCTTCGCCATTCGCCTTCTGGCCGCCCTTGCGAATATCGATGCCGCCCTTAAAAAACGCGCCGTCTTCGATGCTGATGCGCGCCGCCACGACATCGCCGGTGAGCGAGCCATCGCTGCGAATGTCGACGCGGTCGCTTGCGGTCAGGTTGCCGCGCACTTTGCCGAGCACCACGATTTCGCGCGCATTGATATTGGCGGAGACGATTCCATTGCGGCCAATGGTTACGCGGTTGCCGGCCAGGTTGATGGAGCCTTCCACGCGGCCGTCAATGTAAAGGGACTCCGAACCAGTCACCTCACCCTTGATCACCAGCGATTTGCCGATCGTCGCCTGATCCGCCGTGCTCGTGGTTACCGGACGCGGCGCTGGGGCGGATTCGCCCGTGGTAGGCTGCGTCGGTGTAGTCATGGCAGGACGCTCTGGCTCAGGCGTGCCTGGCCGGGGCGGAGTCGTAGGCTGATTTGTGGGCTTCCACATGATGCAAAAATCCTTCCTTTTTGGATTAAGGGTCAGGTTCGCATTTCGCTGACCAGACGCATTTTACTCTCCGATCAGGTATTCGTCTTGTGGAAAATCACGTTTGACCGCTGCGTTTGGACGATTCTTAGGACTAAGGGCTCTGCCTTAGATAGCGCGATGCAGATTTGAATCTTCCGAGCTCACGGCTCTCCGGTCACCCGCTGGCATTGGAGAACGTTATCGAGGAGCCGGCTTTACAGCCGGTGAGGATCTTGCAGATCCGGGTCCAACGCCCTAACCCACGCCAGCCATGAATCTGGCCCGTTGCCATATCGCGCGAGCACCTGTACAGGCTGTGAGGAGCGTCCCTTCCTCAGGTATGCTGAGAGCTGTGGCCCCAAGCCGCACTCAGTGCGCCTATGCTCTCCGACTCCGTTATTCTGAAAAAAATCGGGCGCCAGCCCAAGCGCACCGCTGGCTATAAGCAGCTGGTGCGCGAACTGGGTCTCCACGGGGAGGCTCGGCGCGAGCTAAATGATCGCCTGAAACGTCTTGTCGACAGCAGACAGTTGCTACAGGTCGATCCCGACCGTTACGCGATCCCACAGCCTGCCGCTGGAAAGAACCTGGTGGTCGGACGCCTCAGCATGCATCGCGACGGGTTTGGCTTTGTCATCCCCGACACCAGTTCACTGGATGAACGCCTCAAAGCCAGTCTCGCGGGCGACATCTTCATTCCTCCCCACGCGATTGGCTCTGCTATGCATGGCGACCGCGTGCTCGTGGAGATCGGCGCAATCCGTGCGGACGGCCGCGCAGAAGGCCGCATCGTGCGCCCAGTTGTCCGCACTCATCCCACCGTAGTTGGCACCTTTCACTACGGTAATCGCTACAACTACATCACCCCGATCGATGAAAAGATTTCCCAAGAGATCGTGATTCCGCGCGGGATGGAGTTTCCTGAAACCAAGACTGCCGAGAGCGCTGAGCATGCCGAGAAAAAGAAGTCACAAAGAAGCAAGAAGTCCCTCCACCGCGTGCTTGGCGAAGAAGCTGCTCGCCGTGCTGCATGGGACGACCTAGAAAATGTGGTGGTAGACGTTGAGATCACCGACTGGCCAACGCCTACTCAGAACCCGCGGGGGCGTGTAGTCGAAATTCTGGGCTACGAAGACGACTTTGGCGTCGATGTTGAGATCGTCATCCGAAAATTCCACCTGCCGCACCGTTTTCCTCCTGAAGTTCTGGAGGAAGCGCAGGATGTCGAAAACATCATCTCTAGCCACGAACTACACAAGCGGCGCGACTATCGCCAGCTACCGATTGTCACCATCGACGGTGAAACAGCGCGCGATTTCGATGATGCGGTCACCGTCCGCCATCTCGAAAACGGCAACTTCGAATTGCAGGTGCACATCGCCGATGTGGCCCATTATGTGACGCCCGATTCCGGGCTCGATCAGGAAGCCCGCTTGCGTGGGACCAGCGTGTACTTTCCGGACCGTGCCGTCCCCATGCTGCCCCTCGAGCTCTCGACTGACATCTGTAGCCTGCTCCAGCATCTTGACCGTCTGGTGCTCTCCTGCGTGATGGAGATCGATCATCGTGGGGAAATCGTAGGCTACGAACTGAACGAAGGCGTCATTCGTTCCGCCGAGCGCATGACCTATACCGATGTAAATGGGATCCTCGAGAATGAGGCGGGCACACGCAAACGCTACCCATCACTCGTCGAGTTGTTCGAGACCATGCGAGACCTGGCCATGATCCTCAACCGCAAACGCGAGCGCCGCGGCTCTATCGACTTCGACCTTCCCGAGCCGGTCATCGAATTCGACGAATTTGGATTGATGAAGAGCATCACCCGTTCGGAGCGCAATATTGCGCACCGTATCATTGAAGAATTCATGCTGTCGGCGAATGAGTGCGTGGCCCAATATCTGGAGACCAAGCGCATCGCCTCGTTGTACCGTATCCACGAGAAACCCGATGCCAGGCGTGTCTATGACTTCGAGGTGATCGCAGCAACATTTGGGTATTCGCTCGGGGTGGGCCCTCTGCCTATTCAGCGCATCCAGCCCAAGACTGACCGCCGTGCCAGCTACGGGACCGGCAAGCGAGCGCGCGAAATCGAAATCCCGAAAGAAGTCCACATCACCCCGCGCATGTACCAAAACCTCACCCAGAAAATTGCCGGCAAGCCCGAAGAGCGCATCCTGAGCTACCTGATGCTGCGTTCGCTGAAGCAGGCCCGTTACTCGGAAGTGAATCTCGGCCACTTTGCGCTCGCCGCGCCCACCTACACACACTTCACCTCACCCATCCGTCGCTATCCCGACCTGATCGTGCATCGAATTTTGAAAGAAGTCCTGCGCGAGTCGGCGGAAAAACAAGAAGGAGGCGTTTTTGTCGGCGTTTTTCCTAATGCAGACGCTACCCTGGACGAGCGGGCCTTCAGGCACGCGCCAAGTGCGTCTTTCGAGAAACGGGCTTCAGCCCGCGCGGAACGTCTCGCGGACCGGGAAGGGCACTTCAGTCGTGCCGAAAGCGATCCTAACAAACACAGGGTTTCAGCCCCTGAGGGCCCTCGGACGTCTCGTCGGCAATCGGATCGGCAAGATGCCGCCGCGATAACTCCCTCGCCCTGGTCCAAGCGCCGCGATCATGCCGCTCATCACGACTCGCTCGAACCGACAAGCGGGCCGATCCCGATCGAAGAACTCCACGACATTGCCGAGGAATCTAGCCAAGCCGAGCGCCGCGCCGACGAGGCCGAGCGCACGCTCATGGAATGGAAGAAAGTCAAATTCATGCAGGATCGCGTCGGCGAAGATTTCGACGGACTCATCGTCAGCGTCACTAAATTCGGGCTCTTCGTCGAACTCACCGATTTATTTGTCGAAGGCTTGGTGCCGCTCGGTACTCTCACGGACGACCGCTACACCTACCACGAAAATACGCGGCAGATTATCGGCCAGCGCTCGCGAAAAACTTACAGCCTCGGTCAACGTGTTCGCGTGATCGTGGACCGCATTGACCCGGTCGAAAAGAAAATCCAGTTCGCCTTGTTAGAGGAGGAAGAGCGGAGCACGCTGAGAGCCAAAAAAAAGAAATGAGGCGAGCGGAATGGCTTCGGTATGGCCAACTCTCAAGTACCGTCGTCCTGTGAAGCCCCCAGTGATTGTTGCTACGATTCCTTTTGAGTCGATACAATCAACAAGCTTACGAGGATCATCGGTCACAGAAACAAGCCAGAACCGCGCCCTTGGTGTAAAATTTCGGTATTGACCCCACCCGCGGCACGGATTGTACGCGGGTCCCTTCCTTGTCGGGACGTGGCTCAGCCTGGTAGAGCACTCGCTTGGGGTGCGAGGGGTCGGCAGTTCAAATCTGCCCGTCCCGACCATTCTTCATTTTTTGCCCTTTGGAAGATCATGTCGAAGGGCTTTCTGTAGCTGGGGTAGATACTTACCTCGTCGATGGAGCAGTTCAAAAGTACCAATCTGAGCAATTTGGCTTGTTCCGCAGGATTCTGCGTAAGGTATAGAGAATAGGCCTTGTTCGCAAGTTCTAAAGTCCTGTTGGCTGAGAGCACGCAGTCGCGAGTGGGCTCCCGAAGGCCGTTAATCGCGATCTGAATACCCTGCTCTTCCGTCCTCCACTCCAACATTTTGCGCTCCCAAAAGTCTTCCGGGATCTTGCCGTCCAGTTTGTCTTGATAGCCTTGATCCATTCGTCTGCGAACAGCTGCGAGTCGCTGCTCCAATCCCATCCGGTGCACAGCGGATTGCTCGCGCATACTGTGCTGATCGCGATTCAACGACTCCTGTAGTTGTGTGAGCACCGCATTGGGAATATGTATGTTTTTGAGGATTTCGCCCAATCTTTGGGAGATCTCCGGCTCGCGAAAGCGCGGCGTCTCGCATTTCCCGCGATAGCCGCTACAGCGGTAATAAACGTATTTCCCTTTCTTCCGCTCTGCCGTGATGGTGCAATTGTCGTGTGCGCAGGTCATAAGTCCACGAAATGCAAACTCTTGCCTACCGTATTTCGGTTTGTTGTGGCCGCGCAGCACAGTTTGCACCCGGTCATACAGATCCAGGCCAATAAACGTGGGATGTGTGCCGTGATACATTCTGCCGGCCCAGACGAAGTTCCCTTTATAAAAAGGGTTTGTGAGAGTCGTATGCAAATGGGCCCTTGAAAGCGTTTTCCCGGTTTCAGTCCGAATAATTCCCCTTAACTCCGACAACGAATACTTGCCTGACGCGTACAGTTCGAATATACGTTTCACAATTGTGGCATTCTCTGAGTGTATTTCGATCGTCCGTTCGGCTTTGTT
>QIAR01000608.1 GCA_003225595.1 Acidobacteriota bacterium
ACCCGTTTACCTTCGAGCCGATGCTCGCTGGTTTGGAGACCACACCTTTGCGGGCCTATGCGCATGGTGTGCCCCGCTATTACATCCAGAATTTTGGCTCGGCAGTTTCGCATCCCGATACCAACGAATACTCGTGGTTCGCACAGGATACGATTCGCATCACCAACCGGCTGGCACTGAGCTTGGGACTCCGGTATGACCTGCAAACCTTCAGCACAAGGGGGCTAATAACCAATCCGCTTTGGCCTGATTCCGGCAAAGTCCCCATAGATACGAATGATTTTGCGCCTCGTGTGGGACTGGCATATTCCGTCGGCAATCATCGGCCTTTAGTGATCCGCGCCGGATACGGGCTTTTCTATACCCGAATCCCGCAGATCTACACGTCAACAGTCGCCACCGACAATGGGATCGCGTCCTCAAATCTTTTCCTCGACAATTCCAAGTTTTTCGACCACCAGGTATTCCCCACCTATCCGAATCCGCTGGTAAGTTGCGCGCTGAACGGAATGTACTGCGCGCCATCTGCCGCCGTGGCGAACCGGGTTACCAGCGACATTTCGGCATTTGCGCCAAATTTCCGTACCCCTAAAGTGCACCAGGCCAGCCTGAACCTGGAGCGCGAACTCGTGGATCGCTTCGCGGCGGGACTCTCATACTTGTACGTACATGGAGTCGACCTGATCCGTGCGCGCGATGTAAATCTACCGCCGCCGGCACGGGAACCGTACCCCGTCTATGACGAATCCGGCACCAACTTCCTGGGTACCTACTACAATGTGGACACTTTTTCGACCTGGCAGTTCTCCCGCTCGCTCACCTGCCCATTTCCGCCATGTATCAATCCCCTGGCGCGACCTGTCCCACAGTTGGGCGCGATTAATCAATTCGAGAGCGCAGCCTCAAGCCTTTACCATGGGCTCACCGTGTCAGTGCGGCGCCGGATGGTCAGCGGAGTTTATTTCCGCCTGGCGTACACCTGGGCGCGCGCGGTCGACGATGGTCAGGATGCCCTTGTTGCCGGACGTCCGGTCACGGTGCAGAACTCATATTCGACTCATTCCGAGCGCGGCCCCAGCGTGACCGACCAGCGGCATCGATTCGTCTTTTCCTGGATCGCCGAACCACGTCCATTTAGCCGCACTCACGACGTTTTAGGAACGCTTTTCAATGACTGGAAATTCTCCGGAGTGGTCATGGTGGGCAGTGGACGACCGGTGAATGCTCGTGTGATTGGCGATCCCAATCAGGACGACAATAGCGGGAACGATCGCTTTCCCGGTCTGTGGCGCAATAGTCGCTTAGTCCGAATTATGCCAGCACGGATATGAGACTGACTCGACGCATCTATGCCGGCGACCGGGTGAAGCTGGAACTGCTGGCAGAATCCTTCAACCTGTTGAATCGTGACAACCGGCGAGTAAATTCCACGGATGATGGTTTTCTCAACAGCGCTGGACAATTCGTCCAAACAGATAAGTTTATTGGACTCAGTCATTTCCCAGCCCACTTCCGCCAGCCGTCGCATCCCTTTTCAGCTACGGAGGCATACGCACCTAGACAAGTTCAGCTCGCTTTGAGACTGATTTTTTGAGGAGGCATTAACCGTCGGGGAGCAGAAGATGAGTTTTTCTGCTATTAAACATACATAATTCTTGACTTGCTAATGGAACCTTGCAATAACTATTCGGTCCAAACGGGACGAGTTTGGGGGTGTAGTTAGTTTGGCGGAAGTAAGAATCCAAGAGGGAGAATCCCTCGAGAATGCGCTGCGCCGGTTCAAGCGCAAGGTGCAACAGGAAGACATCATCAAGGAGGTAAAGCGCCACTCCTTTTACCTGAAGCCCGGCGAGAAAAAGCGAGTGAAGGAAGCCTTGGCTCGCAAGCGCAGTCGCAAGAAGGCGCGGAAAGAACAGGACTAGAAACCGTTGGGTCGCTGCCTCCCAGGTGGCGGCCCACTCCTATTTTGTCCACTCCCAATCGGCAATATGATTTCATAAATCGCAGTCTTGCATTTTCTTAGCAACATCCATGCACTGCTCGGATGCATGGCGGGCCGAATCCAAGGGTATTTTTGAGGGGGGATGTAACGACCCTGTGCCATCACGCGCCACGGGAAGGGATGAGTTTTTCCCTAGGCCAAGTGGATGCCAACGGGGTAAGGGCCGAAGGGAGCATCCTCAATGGAATTTCAGGACAAGATGTTGAAGTGTATTGACTGCGGCGCGGACTTCGTCTTCACGGCGGGAGAACAACTCTTCTTCCGTGACAAGCAGTTCAAGAATGAACCAAAACGGTGCAAAGCCTGCAAATCGAAACGGGTGGCCGTGTTGGGATCCGCACCACCCCAAGGCCATTCCCACACCAGGGTCGAGACCAGAACGGTTTGTTCACAGTGCGGCAAAGAAACTACCGTACCCTTCAGGCCGACACAGGGCAGACCAGTTTTTTGCCGCGAGTGCTTCCAGCAGCGGCAACAGGCAGCTACAGCCTAATTGAGCAAGAATGATTGTTGGGAGCGGCAGCGAGAGCACGCAGGCGCCGCCCAGAGTCGAACTATTGGGAGACTAGCTAGCCTTTCGCCCGGACTCCCCACCTAACTTGCGCGTTTCGGATCTCTGGGCTGCAATCGCCCGGTTACGCTGTTTTTCGTCTTCGTGTCCAACTAATAGCGCTTCGAGCTGGCGCACCAAATCCTGTGTTCCCACAGGCTTCACCAGCACCGACTGCGCCCCTCGTTGCTTCCAATTGCCGTCGACCGGGGGATAGGCGGTGAGGAGAGCGGTAGCGGGATA
>QIAR01000069.1 GCA_003225595.1 Acidobacteriota bacterium
TTCCCGTTCACTGGCGCAATTACCGCTTTGCCATCTGGCGTCCAAATGAAAGAATAGTAGTCGGTACTGCTCTCGCTGCCTTCCAGCCGCCTCGAAGAAAGTGATTCCAGTGAACGAACCCACAAGGATCTTTTCCCCTTGGCATCGTCTGCTCGGTACGCTACCCGGGCTCCGTCTGACGACAATGCCGACACGCTATCCCCCGGCACCTTGTAACCCGGCGGAGGCTCCACTGTGAATATCATTTCCCGCGGAGGTACAGGAGCGCGCCGGAAGTAAGCCACAGAGAACAGACCCGCAACCAACAGAAGGAACGTTGCCGCCATCCACGCGGCCCGTTCGCGGTTGATCCGCCGCTTCGCCAACACTGGTGCCACGCCCGCTTGCGAGCCCGCGTCCCGGATCCACTCCAGTTGCAGGTGAACGTCTTGCGCGGTCTGCCAACGCTCATCCGGGTCCTTGGCAAGGCAGACCTTCACGACTCGCTCGAGGGCAGGCGGCGTCATGGGCTGCAGCGCAGTGATCGCGGCTGGTTCAAAAGAAAGGATGAATGCGATCAGGCTTGCTTTCGTCTTTCCCGTAAATGCAGGCTTTCCGGTCGCCATTTCATAGAGCACGGCTCCCAGGGCGAAAATGTCGGTACGGACGTCGGCCTCTTTGCCTTCCAACTGCTCAGGGGACATATACTGAAACGTTCCCAGCAGCGTCCCTTCAGTGGTGAGCTTTCCCATTTCCGCCGTCATCTCTGTGAGAGCATCAGCCGTGGGCTCCTGCTTGAGCTTGGCCAAGCCGAAGTCAAGCAGCTTCGCGCCTGACTTCGTGAGCATGATATTGCCCGGCTTCAAGTCGCGATGGATGACCCCTTGGCGGTGGGCCTTGTCCAGTGCGTCGGAGATTTGGATGGCGAACTCAAGGACTTGCTCGGTCCGGGGCACACCTCGTGACAGCCGCTGTTCCAAGGTTTCGCCCTCGACGTACTCCATGACGAGAAAATCGACGCCGTCTTGATGGCCAATGTCGTAGAGGGTGCAGATGTGAGGGTGAGAAAGACTGGAGAGTGTGCGGGCTTCGCGCTCTAGCCGGTTTCGCAGATCGGGGCGATGAGAGAACGCCGCAGGCAGCACTTTGATGGCTACTGTGCGCTCCAGCCGGGTGTCGCGGGCGCGGTATACCTCTCCCATGCCACCCGCACCGATCGCCGCCTGGATCTCGTATGGTCCGAGCATTGTGCCCGAGGACAAAGGCATGGGCGGGAATTATAGCGCTGAAAGGAAAGGAGAGGCCTTGCAAACGGATATTTTGCAGCGCTGCACTCTCTCACATAAATGGTACATGGGGTTTGTCAGATTCCATTCCTTTGGGTTTTCGGCAACTCGAGTTTTCCCTTGACAAAACCTCGGCCCGAGGCGCAACGTTTCTCGGCGATCGGTGGGTGGACGCCGACGGCGTCTAGTTCCGCCGGACGGCAACTTCCGATGCAGAGAGACTTATCCTAATCTTTTCTCGAGGTCCTTCGTTGCTAGGAGGCCGCTCTGCTGCGAGGCAGGGCCCGAGGTGTCGACGGATCAAGCGCGTGATTAAAGGAGGTTGCCTGTGAGTATGCAGGCCAGCACCCGACAGGTAGATGGTGTCACTATCGTGGACCTCAGCGGCCGGATCACGCTGGGGGAAGGCAACGTTATCCTACAAAACACTATCCGCGACTTGGTGGACAAAGGAAATAAGAAAATCCTGCTGAATCTTGGCAACGTCAACTATATCGACAGCTCAGGCATCGGCGCGCTGGTCAGGAGCCATACCAGTATTCGCAGCCAGGGCGGCGAATTAAAGCTGGTGAACCTGAGCAAGAGAGTCCACGACTTGCTCCAGATCACCAAGCTGCACACTCTCTTCGACATCAAGGACGACGAGGCCACCGCCGTTAAATCCTTCCGCTAATCGGTCCCGCGAACCCGGACACCGTTGCTGTTTTGATAATTCGGTTGAGCTTACTGCTTACGCGTCACTCCTAGATGACCGCCAACGCGGAGTCTGCCTGGAACTGCGGGCTCACATGACGGAAGGATGTGGACGTGTGAGCAGAGCCGCTTCGGGCATGTCTTTTCCATTCCTTGCTCTTCCCCTCGGCGCGTTCCTTAATGCGGCTCAACTGGTGCGCCCAGAAGCGTTCGAACCTCTTCGTCCACTCGTGGAGAGGTCTGATCGCATCGGCGTTAGTCCGATAAAACATATGCCTGCCCTGGCGGCGCACCCTCACCAGCCGAACATCTCGCAGCACCCGCAGATGCTTCGACACGGAAGGCTGTTCGAGACCCAGTCTGGCCACGATGTCTCCTACCGAGCGCTCCTCGAGCGCCAGGTAGTTCAGGATTTCCCGCCGCCGAGGCTCGGCTACCGCATTGAACGCATCTGACGTGGTAGTGGCCCGTGGCATGAAGGCAATACACATTCCTATATGGGAATATGTCAAGCCTTCTCAAAAATCTTGCCGAGTCTGACATACGGGAACCTGTGAGACTGTGCCGGAGTCACGGACATCACTGCCGGTGCCCAAGTGAGATCCTCCACCAGGCCTCGGCCTTTTCGGGACGAAATCTTGAATCTTCAGTGGTGGTAGAGGAAGAAATACATCAGCGCGGCAATGATCAGTAATGCCAGCAGGAAGCGGAAGATGCTCCAACTGCTGCTAGTCTCGGGAGTGATTGGGGAGTTGGCAAGCGCCGCACTGCTGAAGTCCGCGCTTGTGGTTTTCGCGTCTACTAATTTCAAATCTTCTATCTTGGTGTCATCAAGTTGAATCGAGCCGTCGGTTGGGGGACCTTGCGTCGTGCCAAAACTCAATTCCTGGGAGCCTGCGTGTACGCTGGCTCCCGTTTTTCGGTTCACGAACACTTTGATGTCTCCGGAATTGCCTTGCGTGGCGAGCGCCTGCAACAGCTCGGGCATAAAGTGTTTTCCCACAAAACCGATGAGCTTCTCTGCGAAGTGACTCTCGATCTCTTCGTGAGTGGCTCCCTGGACCGGCTTTGCGCCGGGATCGGCGGAATGGATGGCGAAGCCACCTCCGGGCTTGAGCTCGATGTGAAAGGCGTATTTGAGTTGCCTATTTTCCAGCGGCAGCTTCAGACCAGGGAACTCCGCAGCCAGGGCAGTGGCAATGTTCGCCTGAATCTTTTGTTGTAGTTCCTCCCGCGTCGGGGCTTCGAGTGGCGGCACTGTGGGATCGGTGGCGTGGGCGATGAATCCACCTTCGGGCTTGGGCTCGATCCGGTAGGTGAAATGCGTGATCAGGCGTTTGAGTTCCATGTGGCGCGATTGTAGCGTGATTCTTGATAGTAATCCTGATTACGTCGGTGCTGCTCCTCTCTTAACCACGATGATGCGGCGCTGCACGGATTCCGGTAGAAGCAAGCAGTCTGCTCCAGCGAGGCCGAAGTCCGCGAACAAATCCGCCTGACGGTCATCCACGAACTGGGCCACTATTTCGGGATGGATGAGAATCAACTGAAGGATGTTTAGCTAAAAAATGGCTGGACTAGGCTCAGTGGTAACATGAGTCGCCTTTCCCTTCTGACAAGTCCTGCGTATGAGAGCAGCAAATGGAATATTTCATTGGCTTGATACTGTCTTTGGCTGTGGGTGTTTCTGCGACCGTTATCGGGCTTGATCGCGAGCGCGCCTTTTATCCAACCGTGCTCATCGTGATCGCCTCCTACTATGTGTTGTTTGCTGTGATGGCAGCTTCTAGGCGCACACTCATAGTTGAAATCGTTGTTGCAAGCGGCTTTTTGTTATTTGCCGTACTCGGCTTCAAAAGAAACCTTCGGCTAGTGGCCGCGGCCCTTGTTGGGCACGGAGTTTTTGACTTCGTCCATCGTATGTTCATTCAAAACCCCGGCGTGCCGCCTTGGTGGCCGGGTTTTTGCTCGGCATTTGATGCGCTTCTCGGCGGATTGTTGGCCGTGCGCCTGATAAGGCACCCTGAACGAGTTTCGTTCGATGGAAGATAAAAGACTCCGAACTATCGTTGCAGTGAACTCAGGCGTTGACGGCTTTGTTCGAACTCTCTTTCGCAATCCAGAGGAAATGAACGCCAAAGTAAGTTCCAATCGCTTCGGTGATGAGCAATAGATACGCGGTCAAGACAAACGTGGTTCCCCATGCATCCGAAGGCTGCGACTGGATGTGATCTGGGCTAACAGCCGAGAAATGGTGATACAGACCGAATAGGAATGATCCGAACATCGAAAGCGACAAGAGAATGAGTCCGAGTCGTTTCTTGGCTGTCCAAAGGAGCACCGTTGCGATCAAAGGAAAGACCAGCACAATCACGATGACGAAGATCGAGGCAAGCGGAGCAAGGCCGACGCGGAGTTCACGGTGGCCAAGACCATGCACGATGTTGACCAGCAGGTGGGCAACAACAATAGCGGTCGCGTACTTGGCTGATCGGTTCACGCGGTTTAAAGGCCTGCTGCGTTATCAGCTCAAATATTCTCAGGTTGAGGCGCACCGTGCCAAGCTCCGGCTATCGGTGCAAGCTCCCCAGAGACCGCTGTACGATATTCGCGAGATGTGGGAGGTTCATCATGCCATCATCCACCACTAACGAGAAGCGCACAGTGGTGCGTGGCCTTGGCGAGATCGCACTGTGTGTCAACAATCTGGGTGCCAGCGGAAGTTTTACGAGGAGGTCATCGGCTTGCCGCTGATGACCGAGTTACAAACTGCGCGTTTTTCAAGATTGCGGACGGCTACGGAGGTCACACTCAAGTGCTCGCCTTGTCCGACCGCTCCGAGAGTCCCGGTTATCGCGGGATGGAGCGGCAACTTCCACAATTGACCACATCGCATTCGAGATACCTCTCGCTGATTTTGCAGACGAACGGAAGAGACTGAAGCGGCCCGCCCAGAGTTCCACCGAATTGATCCTGCTTGAACTCGAATTCCTGCTGGTGCTCGTGGATGCCACATGGCTGGTCTTTCTTTCTTGCCATGTGGCAGTGACCTTGGCGCCCGCGACGATCGCCCCCGGCGGGTCTTGCACCGTCCCTCGAATAGAGCCGCTGGTTTGACCGAAAGCCGTCGAGAGAGAGATGAACACTGCGAGAACCAGAAGGGGGATCCGGCGAACTAGCGTCATGTGCTCTCTTTCGAAAATCTCTTTTTTGCGCCAGTCGCGCCGAAAATCTGGTTCTCGCACGAGTTGAGCCTTCTGAGCTTTGCCAGCACGGAACCACCGTGTCAGAATCGGATTTGTCAATCCTGACTTGAAGGGAGAGACTGTGAAAAGAGTTTTCGTCTTCTTCGTGTTGCTGGGGTTGCTGTCCACGGCCATGGGCGCGGCGGGCCAGGCGGTTCCAACCTTCGTGGGCATTCGTACCTTCCTGGGCGCTCCGTACGTGACGAAGCTGGAGGACCTGCATGCGGACTTCGCCGTCCTGGGAGTTCCGTTTGATGAGGGAACTTGGGGTCAACCCGGCGAGCGCTACGGACCCCGTGATCTGCGTGAGAGTTCCCAGGAGTACAACCACGACCTGACGCAAGGTTTTTACTACATCGATGGCGACCACACTGTACTGAAAGGTAAGCACTGGGCCGATTTAGGCGACATCGAGATCTTCCCCACGGTTGCGGCGCAAACAGGCGACAAGATCACCAGCGCCGTCCGCGCGATCCTCTCCAAAAACGCCTTCCCCATCGTGCTCGGCGGAGACCACAGCATCACCTTCCCCGTGGTGCGCGCCTATGACGTTCCTGTAACAGTGATCCACTTCGATGCTCACCTGGACACCTGGAACGGCGCGCCGGGGAACCTGGATCACGCTTCGTGGGTCAATCGCGTCGCCAAACTGCGCACAGTCAAGAACATCATCCAGATCGGCATGCGCGGCCTGGCCAACGATCCAGAGGCCGTGGGGAATGCGCGCAAGATTCACACGGCGATCATCACATCCGAGGAGATCCACCGCCACGGGGTATCGGCGGCTCTGGCGCAGGTTCCGCAGAGTGGCGACATTTACATCTCGCTGGATGTGGACGTGATGGATCCTACGCTGGCCCCGGGCACAGGGACACTGGAGCCGGGCGGGCTCATCTTCTCCGAACTGGATGATCTGCTGGCGGGCGTGGCAGCCAAGGGCCATTTGGTCGGGTTCGATGTGGTCGAGGTGAATCCCTACCGAGATCCCAGCGGCCGCACCGCGCAGACTGCCGTCCGTCTGATGATCGATCTACTGGGTGCCGCGTTTCACTGATTTCTCCGCGCATCCCGGTTGTGTTCGCGGGAATTTGGGTGGGCCGCATTTAGCAAACCTGGATACATCGCTCACAACGGAACCTCTACCGTGCACGTAGAGATTTCAGAAATGTCGGATCATCAAGTTCGAATGCACGGCAACACAGCTGTGGTTACTGGGTGCGTACCGCGAAAAGTGCACAAGTAAACTGAATTTCCCTTTCGCCTCTTTGTTGAGTAGGATATTTGGCTTCATCCCGACCAATCGGGATCCATATGCCTGACATCACTCTGCGGGTAAATGGCAGCGAGCGCAAAGTCAGCGTTACGCCACAGACGCCGCTGCTCTGGGTGCTGCGCGACACGTTGGAACTCAGTGGCACGAAGTTCGGCTGCGGTGCCGGTCTCTGTGGCGCTTGCACGGTGCACGTGGACGGGGCTGCGGTGCGCTCGTGTTCCACGCTGGTCTCCCAGGTTGCGGGAAAGAGCATCACCACAATCGAGGGACTCTCCACCAACGGACTGAATACGCTTCAACAGGCGTGGATCGCGGAAGAAGTTCCGCAGTGCGGCTACTGCCAAAGCGGACAGATCATGGCCGCAGCCGCGCTGCTGGCCAAGAATCCGCATCCGTCGGATGAAGAAATTACACAAGCGATGTCGGGAAACATCTGTCGCTGCGGAACCTATGACCGCATCCGGCGCGCGATTCACCGCGCATCCAATGCAGGAGGTGCGCGATGAGCCCAATTTCCAGACGCGAATTTATTGGCGCAGGAGTCGCGGCCGGCGCTGGACTAGTCCTCGGCTTCTATTTGCCCCACCGCTCGTCGGTCGGGGGCGGTGATTCTTTCGTGCCGAATGCGTACTTGAGGATCACACCGGACAACAAAGTCACCGTGGTAGTGGCGCGTTCGGAAATGGGCCAGGGAGTGCGCACCGCGTTGCCCATGATCCTCGCCGAAGAACTCGAAGCGGACTGGAAACAGATCTCGATCGAGCAGGCAGGGGCAAGCACCCTCTACGGCGATCAAAGCACCGGTGGCAGCGCGAGTGTGCGCAGCACGTGGGACCCGATGCGTAAGGCAGGCGCCGCAGCTCGCGAGATGCTGATCAGCGCCGCTGCCCTGAAATGGGGCGTTGGGCGTGCATCGTGCAAGGCGGAAAACGGCACGGTCGTACACCCTGGGTCGAACCGGCGCCTCACCTACGGCCAGCTGGTTGGCAGGGCTGCGACGCTCCCTATTCCAACTGATCCTCCGCTCAAGCAGGCCAAGGACTACAAGATCGTGGGCACACGAGTGGCCCGCATTGACACGCCATCGAAGGTGAACGGAACCGCGGAATACGGGATTGATTTCCGCCTGCCCAATATGAAATACGCCGTGCTCGCCCGCTGCCCCGTGATTGGCGGCAAAGTCGCAAGCTTTGAAGATCGCGAGTCGAAGCAAGTTCCGGGCGTGAGCTATGTCGGCAAGATCGGCGATTCGGCAGTGGCAATCGTGGCCGATAGCACTTGGAGTGCGATAGAAGGCCGCCGCGTGCTCAGCGTCACTTGGGACGAGGGGCCAAACAAGGACCTCTCTTCCGCGGTGATCATGGAGTCGCTAAAGCAGTCGGCCTCGAAGAAAGGGGCCACGCTGTACTCCGTTGGCGATGTTTCGAAGGTCGTCGGCCGCCGCATTCAGGCTGCCTACGAATTACCCTTCATGGCGCATGCCCCTATGGAGCCGGGCAATTCCACTGCGTACTATCAGGGTTCAAAATGTGAAATCTGGTCGCCGACGCAGGTACCGCAGGATGTGCGTGACTCTGCTGCGCAGGCTATCGGTCTCGATGCCGACCAGGTGAAAGTCAATGTCACGCTCCTGGGAGGAGGCTTTGGTCGCCGCCTGGAGCACGACTACGGAGTTGAGGCGGCACTGGTGTCAAAGGCGATCAGCGGTCCAGTCAAGGTGCTATGGACGCGTGAGGATGACATGCGCAACTCCACCTACCGTCCCGCAAGCTACCACCAGATGAGTGCGGTGCTCGACGCACAGGGTTGGCCGATTGCATTTTCGCATCGCATCGTTATGCCTTCCATAAACGTTCAGAAGGGATTCCCCGCGGAGGGCGGAGTGGATGCCGAGGTGAAAGAGGAGGCTTCGTTTGTCTATTCTTTCCCGAACATTTCGGTTGAGTATGTGATGACGGAGACCCCGATACCCTTGGGGTGGATGCGCTCGGTCAATGCTCTGCAGGTGGCGTTTGCCAGCGAGTCCTTCCTGGACGAACTGGCGGTAGCGGGAGCCAAAGATCCTCTGGAATTGCGCTTGCACTTGCTCTCGAAGAATGAAGATATACAGGGCTGGCACACGGCACGGATGCGTGCAGTACTGCGATTGGCGGCGGAGAAAGCCGGTTGGGGCAAGCCGCTCCCCCCGGGGCACTATCATGGCATCGCCGGCTTCGCCTGTTTCAACTCCTACATGGCTGAGGTGGTTGAGATATCGATGGAGAATGATCGGCCGCGCGTGCACCGGGTCATTGGAGCGATCGATTGCGGGCAGGTCATCAATCCAAACATTCTTGAACAACAGATCCAGGGCGGCGTGATTTACGCTCTGACCAATGCTCTGCGCGCGAAAATCACCTTCGACAAGGGGCGCGTCGTGCAAGGCAATTTCGATGATTACGCACCCATCAGGATGAGCGAAGCCCCTGTGGTCGAATCCTATTTCATCCCGAGCACGGAAGCTCCCACGGGTGCGGGCGAACCACCGGTTCCGCCGCTGGCGCCGGCGCTGTGCAACGCGATCTTCGCAGCAACCAAGAAAAGAGTCAGAGCGCTGCCGGTCTTGGGATAGAAATTTCTCAATATACAGTAATCCCGGTTTCCCCCGACGGCTCGAAGACTGAAAAGCATACCAAGGCATCGCTTCGTCCCCCATAATCATCAACGCAGTGTTAGGACCCTGCCGGAAGCATATGATTATGCCTTTGTGCAGGTACGGATTCTTGTCATTTCGACCGAAGTGGAGAAATCTGTAATTCAGCACAGATATTTACTGCAAGATCCCTCGACTTCGCTCGGGATGACTGCTCTGTATGTCACCACTTAACTGGAGAACGTCGCAAGCCGTTCGAAGCGCCGCCGCCTCAAGTTCGCGGGGGAATTATTCCAAGCCAAAAGTTTGATTGCCTGCCTTTTATTAACCAGCCTCGTATAATGGGCGCTCGTTTGCCCGTCGCATTGCTTGCAAGCCGCGGACCGCCGAACCGTGACACGAACCCAACCGAACTCGGTGACGCACGGCCAGGGGCCTGCTACCAGATCCGCCACAAAATCGGCCATCCGCAAAGCTGGCCTCTTCTACTTCGTTTTCGTGATGTATTCCTACACGACGGCCGGGCCTTTCGGTCTCGAAGATCAGATCACTACTTCCGGCCCGGGCATGACGCTGATTTACCATCTCGTTCTGCCATTTTTCTGGTGCATCCCCGTTTCACTCGTGGCCGCTGAGCTCACGACTGCCATGCCGGTGCAGGGCGGCTTCTATCGTTGGGTACGCGCCGCGTTTGGTGATTTCTGGGGATTCCTCGCGGGCTGGTGGAACTGGTCGGCGTCGTTTCTCTTGGGGGGCGCCTATGCCGTGCTCTTTACCGACTATCTGGGCTTTTACTTTCCCCAGATCACAGGTTGGAAGCATTACCTGGTTTCAGTCGGACTCATAGCTGTAATCACGTGGATCAATGTCCGCGGCATTCATATGGTCGGCCAGCTTGCCACCGCGCTGGAGCTTTTCATTCTCCTGCCTGTACTCGTGATGATTGTGATGGGTCTGGCTAAGTGGCACCACAATCCGTTTCTGCCGGTTATCCCTCCGCACCAACCGCTCAATAAGATCTTCGGCGTGGGGCTGGCGCTCGGCGTGTGGCTCTATTCCGGCTATGAGCAGCTCTCGACCGTCGCGGAGGAAGTAGAGAACCCGCAGCGCAGTTTTCCACTGGCGCTAGCACTCGTGGTTCCCATCTCGATCGCAACCTATTTTCTGCCGACCCTCGCTGCATTGGCCGCGCTCGGCAACTGGCAGGAATGGCACACACGATATTTTTCCGATGCGGCGCAACTGATTGGCGGCCATTGGCTGGGTTTTTGGATGACGCTAGCCGCCATGGTCACGAACGTCTCCATTTTGAACGGCACGGTTCTGGCCAGCACGCGCATGCCTTTCGCCATGGCTGAAGACGGGTACCTCCCATCAGTCTTAACGCGACTACATCCTCGATTCGGCACGCCGTGGATCGCCATCATCGTTTCGGCGATGATCTACGGCCTGCTTGCCTTCCAAACGCTTACACAGCTGATCAGCATTTACATCTGGCTACGCATCGCGACTTCGGTGATGACCGTTCTTGCAGGGTGGCGCCTACGGCAGACGAAGCCTGAGGTGACACGTGCATTTGTTATCCCTTGGGGCCGCCTGGGTTTGCTGTACGTGGTGGCCGCACCGGCATTAATCGGCTACGTGGCACTGCGCTACAGCGATCCCTTTGCCA
>QIAR01000638.1 GCA_003225595.1 Acidobacteriota bacterium
AACGGATTCAACTGCTGGGTGGTGTGAGCATCGCTATGGCCGCCCATGTGGCGGAAACCACGCAAATCGAGCGTCCACCTCGCGGCCGGGAAGAGGTCCCGGTGCAGATATCACGTTTATTAGACGCTCACCAGATCATCATTCGCGACTGCCGCAAACTGGCACGCCGTGCTGATGAGCTAGGCGATGACGGGACGAACGATCTTGCAGTCAGCGAGGTTCTGCGTACCAATGAACTGCAGGTCTGGTTCCTGAGCGAGCATCTGGTGAATGTGCCGCTGGTGGAAGCGGAGGACGTATCTTCGTACAAGGCACGGAAGTCTGCGTGACGGGCCAGACGGCCTCAAGAGCGAGCACGGCGGCAGATTCAGAGTTCAGTCAAGGAGTCGAAGGTATTGGTCGGCCCTAGCAAACGATTTTAGAACTCTTGTATTAACTCCCAGTCTGCCAGACGCGCCCGTCATTCAGGTTTCCGCACTCGTGTGAATAGCCGGGCGAGGGTTTTGGCACGGGGAAAAACGGTAGGGGGCTACTTTAAAGTAGCCCTCCACCTCCGCGCGGTATCAAACGCTTAAGCTCCGAAAGTAGTTGCTGTAGCGAAAGGAAACGCTTTCAGACGGGAGAAGCAAAAACCGCCTATTAAGGCGGTTAAAGGGAAAGTGTTTACTTGTCTTTTATTTCGGCAGCGGATCAGCCCCAAAATTCGCATGTACCAGCCGCCACTGTCCACCCTGCTTTACGTACACCCTAGTTGATTTCGCGCGGGTGTTTTCAATTTTCCCATCCTTGTCTTTCGTCACTCCTGCAAAGTTATAGCTAAGGATCGCCACATCACCGTACACCTGCACCTTTGGGTTTGCCATCTCAGCAGCGACCAAGCTGCCACTGCCGGACGCGGTCGCTTCGGCAAGGCGCATAGCGATCGTCTTGCCTTCAATCCGCGTTGAGTACTCGGAATTGAGCTCGGTGTAGTCGTCCGCTAAACTCTTCATTGCTTCGCCAGTGTTCTTCTGCATCTCAGCCGCCCACTGCGCTTTGGTTACCGCAATCACTTCGTCTGCCGCTCCCTTACCGGTTTGCTGTGCCATGGCCAAGCTCATCAGCAAAACCACGCACAGAACTGCCCCCAAAGTTCGATGCATACTCCATCTCCTCTCCGCCATTCAAAGGCGGCAAAACTCTAAGCCCCTGCCTTGCTATTGTCAACTCAGAGAACGTATGCCAAAAAGAAAACGCTCTCGAAGCAATTGACACCCACAGAAAACGAAGGGCAGCCGAGATAATGTCTGCTGGGGGATTGGAACTTGCTGGGAAGCACAACCAACCAAGGGGAACGTTCGGATGGTTGGGGGCCCCTTTACCAATGCTTCGCTCAATACAGTATAGTGCTACAGCCGGTTATCAATGCGGTTTAGCCTGAGATTTGCACATTCTTAACAGCGGTATCAGCGCTGCCGATTCGCCTACATCAGCCGTCGTGCGGGCGGAAAGAGAATCATTGCCCCATTTTGCGTCATAGGCCTGTGGATGATAGCTCCAACGCACTGCAAAGCAAACCGCATACTGTTCTGCACTTTTCTTGCTTGACTATTACAAGGGCAAGCATAGAGTGCCACTACACCTGTGCAACCCGCCGCCCCGCGCGGACGCGGTTCGCTGCGCAAGCGTATGGGCTCTATCTCCGCGCAACGGGAGTTGCCATGCCCGCGCGGAAAAGGATCATCCTTCTAATCGATGATGAGCAGAAGCAGCTCCGTCTGCACGAAATGGTCCTGGAACTCTCGGGCTACACCGTCCTGACTGCGAGCAGCGGCCGCCAAGGACTTGCACTCCTTTCCTCTTGTAGGGTTGATGAGGTGCTGCTCGACTATGAAATGCCAGAAATGGACGGTGGAATGGTCGCAGCCGAAATCAAAAAGACACATCCGGAATTGCCCATTCTCATGCTTTCAGGCCATGAGGCGCTGCCCGAAAGTGCGCTGCAATTCGTGAACGGTTTCGTCTCTAAAGGAAATGCTCCGACATTTTTGCAATTAGCCATCCAGCAGCTGTTGCCTCGTGCGGAGACGCGAAAGGTGAGAGGGATTGGCCTGCGGCGCTCGACGAAATGTGCATAATCCTCCGCACAAATAATTTTGTCCAGAGATTCCAGGTGTCGGCGGCGCGCATAGCGCCCCTTGACAATCCGTTTCCGACAGTCACATCGAGCGCCAGCCCTCAGCTTGTAAGCCTGACCAGTGATTTCTGCGACTGCTGTGGCAGCCGAGCGTCCTCATCGGTGATGAAGACACAGCTGCCCGCGGTTGTAAAGTCCGCTTGCAACGCGATGTTTGCCTCAATTTGCACATTCCCAGATTGCGCCGGGCCGTGTCAAGCGGGATTTCAGGAGACGCGAATAACGCGGGAAATCAGGCCAGCACCGGCTCCATACCGCAGCCACGAAAACCCTTGCACAGTTTCTGGTCATTGACTTGTGGATAGGTGTACACATAGAGGCAAATAAAGGAAATAAAGTTGCGAGTTTTTGGTGGACTTCAAAACTATGGAGAGTAGTTTCCTTATGCATCCCTCCCCCGACCTGCCGACACAGCGGGTGGCTGAAAGCCCTCCGCTGTGTCGATGATAATCAGAGCTAAACACTGGCAAAATAATTCTGGAAGACT
>QIAR01000639.1 GCA_003225595.1 Acidobacteriota bacterium
TCACGGCTCCCGCAGCGAACGCCAACCTGTTCGTTAACTACCTGGCCGAATTCTATCCTCATGCCACTCAGCCGATCCCCAGATTTATGATCCTCAGCTTGCTCGTCGGTCTGCTCGCAGCAGTGAATTATCGCGGCGTGCGGGCGGCCACGCAGGTCAGTAACGTCTCCACCGTGGCCAAACTCCTGCCCCTCGGAATTGTTTGCGTGGTGGGAGCCTTTTACCTGATCGCCACACACCGGCTGTTTCCCGCTGCGTCATCTTCGGCCGGGGCCAATTCCTGGCTGAAGGCGATGCTGCTGCTGATTTTTGCGTATGGCGGTTTCGAAGCCGCATTAACGCCGATGGGCGAGGCCAAGGACCCGCGTCGCGATGCGGCATTCGGGCTGTTCGTAGCCCTCGTCACCTGCACACTCATCTATACACTGATTCAGTGGATCGTTGTCGGCGTGTTACCCGATTCCGCCCGTAGTGACCGTCCCCTCGCCGAGGTGGCTCGAGTCACCATGGGGCATGGTGGCGCTGCAATGATCGCAATCGGGGCGCTGGTTTCGGTTTATGGATACCTCAGCGCGAACATGCTAGCTGTCCCGCGCATTACGTTTGCGCTGGCAGAGCAGGGAGACTTTCCTCACGTTTTCGCTTCAGTTCATGCCAAATTCCGCACACCCTATTTTTCGATTCTCATATTTGCCTTGTTGACTTGGTTGCTGGCGCTCTTTGGCAGTTTCTCCTGGAACGTTACGCTTTCCGCCGTAGCCAGACTGGCTTATTACGGTCTGGTGTGCGCGGCACTACCTGTTCTGCGAAGAAAGCAGCCTGAGGCAGCTTGGTTTCGGCTACCGGGTGGGCCAGCCTTCGCCGTTGTGGGTGTTCTGATTTGCCTTGTGCTTGTCACTCGCGTAGATCTCACCAAGTCGCTCATCTTGATCGCGACAGTTGCGGCAGCGCTGCTGAATTGGCTACTCGTACGGCGTGGTACGCCGGGGGAACTTCCAGCTTCGTGAATTCTTGTTACCGCACCGGTCACAGTGCTACCCTACGCCCCTCCATGAAACCGCACTTAGTTCCATTTCTGCTCCTGGTTTTTCTGCTGGGCAGCTTCCTCGCATTTGCGCAGCGTGAACCTGTGCTCAAGCAGATTGACCTGCCACATCCTTATTACTTCCGCGAAATGTATTTGCCCCAGCTCACTGCCGGTCCGAGTGCGCTGGCCTGGTCTCCAGACTCGCGCTCGCTTGTTTATTCCATGGCGGGCTCGCTATGGAAGCAAGACCTCAACAGCACAACCGCCGAGCAGCTCACCGCAGGATCTGGCTACGATTACCAGCCGGACTGGTCGCCGGACGGGCAGTGGATTCTTTATGCCTCGTATGACCACGACGCCATAGAACTCTGGGCTGTAGACATTGCGAGCAATCACACGCACCATCTCACGCGCGGGGGAGCGGTGAACGTCGAACCCCGCTTTTCTCCAGATGGCAAACGCATTGCCTTCGTCTCTACTTCATACAACGGACACTTTCATATTTTCGTTGGCCGGTTCGAGAACGGCGAGCTGATTGATGTCCAACGCGTCACCGGTGAGAACCGAAGTTCCCTGCGCCGCTATTACTACAGCCAGTTCGATCATGAAATCAGTCCGGCGTGGTCACGGGATGGCTCAGAATTGCTTTTCGTTTCCAATCGCGGCCACATCTACGGCACGGGTGGTTTCTGGCGGATGAAAGCCGAACCCGGTGCAGAGGTGCGGGAGATCCACTACGAAGAGACCACGTGGAAAGCGCGGCCCGACTTCTCGCCGGATGGCAAGC
>QIAR01000640.1 GCA_003225595.1 Acidobacteriota bacterium
TAGCGCTAGAACGAGAGCCGTCTTCGTTCCAACACCGGCCTGACTTGGCTGGGCGGAGGGGCCTACGCCCATCGCTTCCGCCACCAAAAGCGCAGACAAGTATTGAACCCGACGGTGGTCTGCCTATCCAACCAACACAGGAAAGGTGAGCCAAAGCAAAGGGATGATGTTGGGCGTAACCGGCCAAGACTTGGAAAACACGGCGATCATACGCTGCGTAGGGCGCATCGTGATTGGCCAGGAAAGTAACGTTGTGCGCAGGGCTGTGCTGTCTCAGGCAAACCGGGGCGGACCGTGGTTGATCTGACCATGTACGCTGTAGACGACAGCGGGATAGGGCCGTTGGTTTCTTGGAAGGGTGGGCTCGCGCCGCTGGCATTGACTTGACACTTGATGATCCAACACCGCATGTCCGCGAGTTGCTCTAACTCATGAATTTGGATTCTGTGTTTGAGATCTGCGCGTCAGCAGATGCAGGATCGCCTCCCAGCAACAGACGCCACAGCCGCTTATCAATGCGATTGACACCACCTGCGCCGAGCGGTAGCCTTTTCAGCACAGAGAGGCCGCGCCAGTGAATGTTACCCTCTACGATCGTTGCTCCCTTCGTCTTCCGTCGTTCCGGCGACCGGATGTCTCTGTGCTCTGCAGTTCGTGAATCCAGCCGTTCGTAGCCTCTTGCTTGTGACTCCAGAAATGGGGTCACGTTTGTTCCGCATCTTTCGATGCGTTGAATCACTCGGAGACTGGGAACGATGGAAAACAAGAAAAGACCCCAACCGCGACTGGCATCATGCAATTAGCATCCAATATCCATTCAAGAAAACCCTTTGGGGCGACAGACACCGCGTCAATTCTTGGTATGAATTGATTAGAGTAAACTCAAATGCGAGGTGAATATGATCCAGGCCGAGGTGCAGGAGTATGGGGCGCAGGCAGCTTCGACCGACACTTTCGGGCGTGTCCTGTGCAGTGCCCGCAAGCATTACTCGAGTCGAGCAGGGCATGAAGCCGGAGTTAGCTCGCTTGACCATGGCGCGCAAGCTCGCCGCTTTAACCCTGGTTCTTTGGAAGAAGGGAGAACCCTACAATCCTGAAAAACTGATCATGCAAGCCGCCTAAGCTCCTCGCGATGGGATGCTGACGTTCCGGCCTTCCTGTGCCGAAACCGTAGTCCATCTTCGTGATACGCTGGGTTCGAGGGCGAGTCTCCAGCAGGCTGCTAGGCCCATCCCGCTCCGGCGGGTGAGTCTCAGTTTCCACCCTAGGCCCCCTCGGAGAACCCCAAAAAGCTGTAGGCCTCGAGTCTGAGATAGAACCATGGTTCCCGCTTCTACGGGCCCTTAGCAGCTTGCGTCGTTTCACAGCTGGACATCATTACGGATCCCGCAGGAGGACAACCTAAAATGCATCAGCACCACCCCTCGTCTAGCACTCCTCAGGGGCTGGGACGCCAAGAAAAAACCGCGCCCAGTCAGGGGGAGAAATCTTTCCCTTGACATCCTCCTTCATAGAACATCCTCTTTCATAGAGCAGCCTGCTAGTCTAGGAGCCAGAACCGCGTCGATTTGGCGATCTCATTGATTTGCCATTCTCCTAGGCGTAGGGTTTGCCGGAAAATCTAGAATGCGGAAAACCTAGAATGATGATTGGCCAACTCTCACGCTGGCTGAGCTTTTTGGGTTCAGAAACGGAAAGCTCGCGCTTTTGACCAAGCCGACCGCACCAACTCCGCAATGATTACACCTAGCCCGTTCACCGCTGCTCCACAGCCCGCAGCAGTAGACAGGTAATGTTGTCGTCGCTCCCACCGCTTTTGGCGGCGTCGATCAAATTCTCGCATGCCTGCTCCAAATCTGCAGTACCACGGGTGACTTCCATTAAAATGCTTTCCTTGACGTAGCGTGACAAGCCATCACTGCAAAGCAATAAGATGTCTCCTGGCGTAAACTCATGGTCCTCGAGATCCGGCTCAACGCTCTCCTCTGAGCCCAGCGCCCGCACGAGGACGTTTTGTATCGCCGATTTCTCTGCCTCTTCGGGGGTGATCAGCCCTCGCCGAACCTGTTCCATCACCAGCGAGTGGTCGTTGGTCAATTGCTGGATCGCTTCTCCGCGGATCACGTAAACGCGGCTGTCGCCTACGTTTGCAAGAGAGAAGAGATTGCCCTCGACTAACACCGCGACGATTGTTGAACCCATACCAGCGTAAATCGGATTTCGCGCAGCCTCTTCGTGAATGGCCTGGTTGGCGAGCTGGATCGCTCGGTTGAGGGCGTTTGCGCGCTGGGAAACACTTTCGAAAGTCTTGCCGAGAATTTGAGTGTCTGCGCCATGCAGATCGTGCTGAAAGTAGCCAACACGGTCTCCACTGCGATTTGGCTGGCCCGCTCGCCTGCGGCCCGCCCACCCATGCCGTCGCACACCACGAAGATTCCTCGCACATCCATCCCGCTCTTGCTTCGCGCGAAGAGCGTCAAACAATCTATCCCGCTTGGAGATTCCCGGCGAGGGATCATCTATTCCGCAGCGGTGGAGGAGTTGACCAATCTGAGAGCCTGTGAGGCCTTCGGCGGTATCGCCGATCACCCTTGCAGATTACCTGCAGACGGGTTTCTTGTAACTTGGGAATTCCAGCCATTACAAATTACTTAGAGTTCTACCCGAAACGCGCCTGCATTACGTGTTCGATCTATGGGTTGAAGTCTGGCGCAAGAAAGTGGCGAAGGGCGATGTGATAGTCGTCCGCTACGCCGATGATCTTGTGCTCGGCTTTCAATACCGAACGGACGCCGAGCGGTTCCTGCAAGCGTTCCGGGAACGGCTGGCCAAGTTCGGGTTGGAATTACATGCGGACAAGACACGACTGA
>QIAR01000070.1:0-3342 GCA_003225595.1 Acidobacteriota bacterium
CTGCCCGTACTAACAGCTACTACGATCTTCAGCAACGTAATGGCCATTGCCGCCAGTACGGAACTGCCGGCCACTGCGCGTTTTTCCGCGCGCATTGAGTCGGGACTATAGACGGCGGGCGAACTGGACATATTACAAATTATCGCTGTTCGCCCGTTTTATAGCCAACCCCATCTCCATTCTGAATCTGTAAATGCGCACCAAAGGAAACCGATGTCTGTGCTAGGATTTCGGATAGTCTCCATCATGTCCGGAGGGATCTCCTCATGCGTTTTTGCTGGTTTGTCTTTCTATTACTTGCCAACGTGGCTTTCACCCAAACGGCACCTTCAAGTCCTGCCGGACCGCAGAAGAGACCTGCTTTGCCGCAGGCCGCGCCAGGATCCGAAGCTGTGCCTAGCACTTCCAAAGTTCCACCGGACGCAGCAGTAATCACGATTAAGGGACTATGCGACCAAAACTCACCCACTGCCACCCGAAGCAGTGAAAAAGCAGGATGTCAGACTGTAATTAGTCGTGCGGAATTCGAGAAGCTGGCAGACGCGCTCCAGCCCGGCATGTCGCTCCAGGTGCGCCGACAGTTGGCTACCGCCTATCCAAGGCTGGTGCTGATGGCTCACGAGGCGCAAAAGCGGGGATTGGATAAGCAGCCCCGCTTCCAGGAAATGATGGCGTTTGCCCGCCTTCAGATTCTGAGTCAACAACTGAACCGTGCGCTCCAGGAACAAGCCTCGCAAGTTCCTGAAAAAGAAATCGAGCAGTACTATCACGACAACCCAGCCGGGTTTGAACAGGCGACACTGCAAAGGATTTTTGTTCCGCGCAACAAGCAGATCGAAGTTCCTAAAGACGATAGAAAAGACACTAAGAAAGAAGATCCTTCCCAGGCCCAACAAAAGGCCGCCGAAGAAGCCATGATCGCGGAGGCAAATAAGCTGCGCGCACGCGCCGCTGGCGGAGAAGACTTCGAAAAGCTGCAAAAGGAAGCCTTTGAGTTTGCCGGATTGAAGGCAAATCCACCATCGTCGAACATAGGAAAAGTCCGTCGAACGACTCTGCCTCCCAGCCAGGCTTCCGCCATGGATCTCAAATCGGGCGAAGTCTCTCAAGTCATCACCGACCCTAGTGGGCATTACATTTACAAAATGGTGTCCAGAGAGGTGCAACCGCTGGAGCAGGTGAAGGACGAAATCCGCAATACTTTGCAAAATCAGAAAATGCGCGATACGATGCAAAGCATCCAGCAATCGGCTACCCCGGAATTGAACGATGCCTATTTCGGCGCCTCGCCTTCCATGCCCGGGCCTAGCGGGGTCAAACCCAAGACGGGTGGAAGCAAGGAATCTCCGCAACCCAAGCCCCCACAGCCCAAATAATGGCCTTCACAAAGCCAACTGTAATCGTAACCGGCATCGCGGGTAACCTCGGGCTGCGACTGTTGCCGCAACTGCAAGATTTTTCCGTGGTTGGAGTGGACATCAACGAGCCGAAAACGAGCGCCCCGCTGCGGTTTGTGCCCATGGATTTAGGATTCGAGGAGTCTTGCCGGACCCTGTATCACCTCATCCGCGAGACCCGACCAGTCGCCTTAATACACCTGGCTTTCGTGATTGACCCTGTACGCACGGGAATCCTGGACCTCGACCGCATGTGGCAAATCAATGTGGCCGGCACGGCGCGCGTGATGGAGGCCATTACCGAAGCCAATCGCAACCAAGACGATGGCGTGAGGCAGTTCGTATTTCCCAGCAGTGTTTCAGCCTATGGTTCTGACCTGCCCAAGCCTGTCACGGAAAACTTCCCTCTCGGTGGTCACACCCTGCCCTACGTCATTCACAAAAAGGAGTCTGACCGAGTCGTCCAGCAGCGGGCATCGGCGCTGCGCGGCTGCAGTGTTTACATTTTTCGCCCACATATTTTTGCCGGCGCCACGGTGGAAAATTACCTTATCGGCGCATTTCGCGGCACACCCAATGGGCAAAGCAAACGCGCTGTCAGAATGCGCGAGGAGGGTAAGCGGCTTCCCTGCATGCTGCCCTTTGGGCAACGCTATCTCGAGAACAAGATTCAGTTCTTACATGTGGACGACATGGCCCGGCTGATCGCTCACGTCCTTCGTCGACAACCAGAAGCGCAGCGACTCACTGTGTTTAACGTCGCCGGTCGCGGCGAGCCACTCACCTTTGCGCAGTGTATCGAGATGGCGCGCGCCAAACTGATTCGCGTGCCGGGGAAAGCGGCCATGCGACTTTTGTTGCAGGTCTTGTGGAAACGAGGCATCTCTGCGATTCCGCCGGAAGCGGTCCCCTACATGACCGGGCAGTACATTATGAACACAGAGCGGCTGCGCAACTTTCTGGGGGCCAATTACGAAGAAGTGATCCGATACACGGTTGCCGATGCCTTCGCCGATTGTTTCGCTTCCGCAGTTCCGGTTGCTGCCGCACAAACTTCGGCGGCAACATAACTTCGTCATCTGGTCCAATGCCTTGACGATTTTATCTCCGCGGGAAATCCTCCATACACCGCGGCTTCCCCCAAACTTCCTTTCGCCGGCAGATGCCGGATGTACTGCACGATTTGCCAGATCTCTTCGTCATTGAGAATGCCTTTGGAAGCGGGCATACCTGATGGAAAAATCCCATTGTCGATCACCCACTTCAGTTGCCCATCGGTGTAGCCCTGGACGGCGGTTGAGTTCAGCGAAGGCACAGGGGGTGACATTTTCTCCGCAAACGGCACACCCGTGTTTTGACCATCGAGCCCGTGGCAAACCATGCAGTAATGCGAGAAATTCTCGCGCCCGGCATGTATGTTTTCCTCGGTTGTGGGCAGCGGGTTTTTCTTATGTTTCCCGCCAACCGTGATTCTCTGTTTGATATTGCGGGCCATGGCCGTCTCCAAGGAGCCGGGCTCACGAGCTTTGCAGGCGACGAGGGACAGCAGTAGTCCCAGTAACAATAGGTGCGCAGCCGAGCGCGGCTGGTATGCCTGCATGACCTACTCCACCACAATCGTCATCTTCATGTTTCCGTGGTTCACACCGCAGAAGTGATCGCAGATGGTGGTGAAAGTCCCCGCTGTCTCTGGCCTAAGAGTCAGTTCGGTCGTCTTGCCCGGAACGATCTCCTCGTCGATTTTCAAGGGGCGCAGAAAGAAGCCATGCGTCACGTCTTCACTAGTGAGTCGCAGTTTCACCGTTTCGCCCTTCTTCAATGTGATCTGGTTGGGGGTGAAACCAAATCGCTTTGCGGTGATTTCGATGACACGTGGATTCTCGTCCGCTTGTGCCTTGTGAGGCGCTCCTAAGGAAAAAACTAAAAGCAGGAGCGCGGGAATCAC
>QIAR01000070.1:3348-14453 GCA_003225595.1 Acidobacteriota bacterium
GATCTCTTCATATCGAATTGCCTCCGTTAATTACAGACTCGGGTTTTTCAGGATCTGCTGTACGCCATTGATGCCGGAAAACTCGCGCACCGTCAGCTCCACATCTTCGACTGCGACCGAATTTAACAATGGGCGGGCTCCGACTTTTTCATGAACCATGCGAATGCCGAGATTCTTGAACGGGTGGTCCTTATCAAAAGGAATGGGTTTCTTTTCTGGCGCGTTCTCCGGGTCGGGAAACGCAAAGATCAGCGACCGGGCGGCATAGTGATGGACATGTCCTTGCTCCTGTTCGTGGTCGCGATGGATATGACCGTAGAGGACGGTCACGTTTTCATATGGTGAAAGGACGTCCATCACTTCATCGCCGTCGCTCGTGAACCACTCCCACTCCGGCCTAAGATCGAAGAGCGGACGATGTGTAAAGACCACGATCGGCGCGGATTTCGGGAAACGCGCGAGGTCCTTCTTCAGCCACGCAATCTGCTCGGGCCCCACCTCCGGTTTGGCGCGGGAAACGTTGTCCAGCGCGATGAAGTGCACACCCCGGTGGTCGAACGAATAATTGCTTTCACCCAGGAATTCGCGATACAGCGTGCCCCCATCGAGGCCGGCATCGTGCTCTCCGGGAACGTACATGATCTTAGGAACCTTCATGCGGCGCGAGATTTCCAGGAATTGCTTCATGCGCTGTGCGTGCACATCCTTCTCCTCACTGTCGTGCGTCAGATCGCCCGTAAACAAGACGAGGTCAGGCTGTTGAGGGAGTTGGTTGATCATTTCGACGGCGCGCTCGAAGGCTTTCGTCCCCAGCGGGTCAGGCGGGCCATTAAAACCGACGTGAGCGTCGCTGAGCTGGACAAAGGTGAACGGGGTTACTCGCTCACCATTTTTCTTTCCCGTGAAGTCAAACATCTCTCCTATTTCACCACTCGCTGCTGCGGCCGGCACGGCCGTGTAGAGGACGCCGATGCCCAGCGAAGTCCCAGCCATCTTCAGGAACGATCTGCGGTCCGAACGTTGCATTGCGATCTCCTTGCGTTGAGGTTGCAGTGTGGATAACTGGATCGGTGGCGCTTTATTCCGCAGAATATTTGTTTTTGCACTCGGGAATAAAACTGCATTTCGCAGGTTTACCCTATGGAGGTGCCTGAGGACCGCGTGCCTGCTGCGACGTTTGAAGAGCTGGCCATGCCACTGTTTGACCAGCTCTATAACTTCGCGCACTGGCTGACCCAAAACCGCGAAGAAGCCGAGGATTTGGTGCAGGAGACCTATGCGAAAGCGCTGAAAGGCTTCTCCTCTTTTCAGCCAGGGACAAATTTTCGCGCCTGGATCTATCGCATCTTGCGTAACACCTTTCTCACTTCTCGAACCGGGCTGAAGGCGAGCATGACGGTTCCGCTGAGTACTGATGAGGAAGAAACTGCCATACTGGCGCCGGCCAACACGCCCGAAACAATCCTGATCGAGCGCTCGAATCAGCAACTGGTGCAAGGCGCAATCGAGCAACTCCCAGTACACTTACGGGAAGTCCTCTTGCTCTGTGAGGTCGAGGAAATGTCGTACAAGGAAATCGCAGAGACCCTTTCCATTCCGATGGGCACAGTGATGTCGCGAGTTTCCCGCGCGCGGAACGCGCTTCGCGAGAGTTTGCGTCGCAAAATAAAAGGAGAATAGATGCCAGGCGACGAGTGGCAACCAAAACTTGACACTTACCTGGACGGCGAACTTCCAGCTGAGGAGATGCGCGAACTAGATTCGCACGTTCGAAGCTGCCCCTCGTGCGCCGCTGAGGTGCTAAACCGACTCCAGCTTAAACGCGCTGTCCAAGCTTCGGCCGCCAAACGCTATCTGCCAACTACCGAATTCCGCGAGAGGATTCAGAAGAGCATAACAATTCGGAGACGGCCCACATTTCGCTGGGGCTCGCTGACTGCTGCCACGGTGGCCGCGCTCCTCATCGCCGGAGCACTAACCTTCTACGTAGGGCTTCAGAAACTACATCGCGAGCAAGTTTTCAGTGAGTTGGCCGACTTGCACGTGACGACACTGGCCAGTCCTACACCAGTAGATGTAGTTTCATCTGACCGGCATACCGTGAAGCCATGGTTCCAGGGAAAGATTCCATTCACATTCAATTTACCTGAATTGAAGGACTCTGAATTCGTGCTGGTGGGCGGGCGCGTGGCGTACTTAGGACAGACGCCCGGAGCGCAGTTGATCTACCAGGTACGAAAACATCAGATCTCAGTTTTTATTTTTCAGGATCGGGCGCTAAGCCGCGACCTGAGCACGGATACGCCGGTCATGAGAAAGCTTTCGTTCAACGCAAAGACCTGGAGCCAGGATGGGCTGCGCTACTTTGTGGTGGGTGACGCCACCCCTGAAGACATCCAGGGTCTGAGCCAGTTATTGAAAAAAAGCTGAGCGATCCTGAGGCGGACCGCTCTTTCCGCCATACAGAAGCGTGATCATTTTTTCCCACGATACAGACCGGCAATGCCAAAGGTGTAAGGTGTCCAAGTCGCCTCGTTAAAACCGGCGCGTCGCATGCGCTCCAGCATTTCTTCGGGTGCCGGAAAGCGTTCTACTGATGCCGGAAGATATGCGTACGGCCCTTTCACCCCGGAGATCAATGTGCCGACGGTGGGCAGAATTCGTTTGAAATAGATTCGGTACAGCTTGCCAATTAAGCCGCTCGGCTCGTCGAAATCCAGAATGCCGCATTCACCGCCGGGTCTGAGTACGCGCACAATTTCACGTAGTCCAGCGTCATAGTCAGCAAGATTCCGAAAGCCGAACGCAGCAGTCACCAGATGAAACTGGGCATCCGGAAGTGGCAGGCGCAAGGCGTCGGCCTCTATCCAACGCAGCCCAGTTCTAGCCACTGACTTGCTGGATGCCCTTTGCAACATGGCGTGCGAAAAATCTGTCCCGAGTATCTGCGCAGAGCCCCCGCCGGCCCGCTGCCGCAAGGCAAACGTCATATCTCCCGTTCCGCAGCACACATCCAGGACACGAGTCTCAGGACGTTCAAGGATGCCATCGAACGTTCGCGCGGCGCGCCACCACCATAGCCGATCCACACTGAACGACAACATGTGATTCAGAAGGTCGTATCGCGGTGCAATAGACGTAAACATCTCCCGCACAGCTCGCGCGGCTGACTGCGGATCGCGGGTACCCTCCGGCGCCGCACCAATGATCGCGGGCTTATTCTCATCACTCATTTCAACTGCTCGCAACCGCAACAAAACGACAATCTCAACCTGAGTTCAAGAGAAGTATGTATGCACGAAAATAGAGTAGGAACTCAGAAGTGTCTTTGTCAGTCACTGCCGCGAGAGTCGCCGGATTTCGTCCACCGCTTCGCTCACAACGGCTTCCGGCACATCGTTCACTATCTCGACTCCGCCAATTTCGCGGGGCAGAACAAAATGCACCACACCATTGCGTGTCTTCTTGTCTGCCCGGAGTCGGCGCACCACACCTCGACTGCGCACCGTAAGTTGAGGCAGAGGTCCGAGGTTCAGTACGGCATCCCGGATGCGCCGGGCTGTATTCGCATTCGTCTTCTTAGTCCGGACCGCGATGTCAGCTGCAGCAATCATTCCCCAAGCCACCGCCTCACCGTGTAGCAGGCTCCTATAGCCGGTTTCGGCCTCGAGCGCGTGACCAATCGTGTGGCCAAGATTCAGCACTTGGCGTGACCCACTCTCTTTCTCATCGGCCGAAACGACCAATGCTTTGAACCGCACCGACTCAGCGATCACGCACTCGAGGGCTGCCGGATCCCGCGTAAGAATGCTTTCTTTCATCTCCTCGAACTGGCGAAACAGTTCGGGGTGGCCGATTACACCACACTTCAGCGCCTCGTACAGCCCGGAGCGAAACTCCCGCTCCGTCAATGTAAGCAGCACGGCTGGGTCGATCAGCACTGCTCGCGGCTGATAAAAAGTTCCTAAAAGGTTCTTGCCGGCACGGAGGTTTACGGCTGTCTTGCCACCGATCGAGGCATCGACTTGCGCCAGCACCGTCGTGGGCACCTGAATGACGTCGACCCCACGCATATACAACGAGGCTAGTAGCCCCGCGACATCCCCCACGACACCGCCGCCAAATGCGATGATTACCGACTCTCGATCGGCTCCTAGTCGCGTCAGCTTTTCAGCCAAATACTCAATGGTCGCCAATTTCTTGTGGCGCTCGCCGTCAGGCATTTCGACCAGCTTAGGATCGAAACCAGCCACACTCAGCGACGAGATCAGTTTCTTGCTCCATTTTCGCCGCACCGGCGGCACAGTCACGACAAACAGCTGCTGCCGCCGCCCGGAGAGTATTTCGCGCAAGGTCTTTCCGGCCCGCGTCAGCAAACCGTTTTCGATCCACGCCTCGTAGGGACGCGGCGAAACCGCTATTGTCACTCGCGTCATGGGCTCCATCATAGCCTATCGACGTGGTGTACTCCGCTCCGTCGCCGCGTGATAACATTTTCGCCTCATGAAGTCCGCGCCGCCCGAAACCGATTTCCTGGTCATCGGCGCCGGCATTGCCGGGCTGCGTGCGGCCATTGAGTTGGCGCAAGCCGGGCGCGTCGTAGTCTTAGCTAAACGAGAAGTCACCGATTCAGCCACGCAGTTGGCGCAGGGTGGCATCGCCGCGGCTCTGAGTGATGAGGATGAAGTCAGTCTTCATCTCCAGGACACTCTCAGTGCCGGTGACGGCCTGTGCAACGTCGAAGCCGTCAAGATTCTGGTCGAGGAGGGTCCGGAGCGAATCGAAGAGCTCATTCAGTGGGGCACAGAATTTGATCACAACGGGACTAAGCTGGCCTTTACCCGCGAAGGCGCGCACAGCCGCAATCGAATACTCCATGCGCATGGCGACTCCACGGGTCGAGAAATCCTCCGCGCTCTGTATGCCAAGGCGAAAATACTGAAGAACATATCGGTTTGCGAGTTCCAATTCTCCACGGCCTTGCGCGTGGAAAATGGCCGCGTGTGCGGAGTTTTCCTGATCAGTGATAGTGGAATTCAGGATGAGATCACCGCCTCAGCCGTGCTGCTGGCCACGGGCGGACTCGGACAACTCTATCGGAACACAACAAATCCTTCTGTGGCCACGGGCGATGGTGTCGCCATGGCGTTCGACGCCGGCGCCGAGATCAGCGACATGGAGTTTGTCCAGTTCCATCCCACGGCACTGTACCTGAAAAACGCGCCGCGGTTTCTGCTCTCCGAGGCCTTGCGTGGCGAGGGGGCGTACTTGCGTAACTTGGAGATGCACCGCTTTATGCCCAAATACCACCCGATGGCTGAACTCGCTCCACGAGATGTAGTGGCGCGCGCGATCGTGCACGAACTTGAGGTCAGCAAGGCCAAAGATCCGATGGTCTATCTCGATCTCACTCACCTCAATGGCGAGCATTTGAAGAAGCGCTTCCCCCGCATTTACTCCACTTGCATGCAGTACAACATCGATATCACCAGCGAACTAATCCCCATTCGTCCCGCTGCCCACTATGCCATGGGAGGAGTGCATACTGATCTCGAGGGTCGCACCAGCCTTCCCGCCTTGTACGCCGCCGGTGAGGTGGGGGCAACGGGTGTACACGGAGCTAACCGGCTGGCCAGCAATTCCCTGCTGGAGGGACTGGTGTTCGGCGCGCGTGCAGGCCAAGCAATGCGCGAGGAGTTGAAGCATGCAACCACAAAACCGCAAAAGCCCAAGCAGGCGGCTTCCTCGAATGGACCGGTGGACGCAGGACTCGAAGAGCTAATCGGACAGATTCAGGAGATGATGTGGACAGATGTCGGCATTGTCCGCAGCCGCACCGGACTTCGGCGACCCATTCACCATCTAGAGAACCTCTCCTCTCGACTGGCGCACCCGCGCACCCGACGCGCTTATGAGGCACGGAACATCCATGTCGCCAGCTTGCTGGTAGCGCGATCCGCCTTGGCCCGCGAGGAGAGCCGCGGCGCGCATTACCGCATCGACTATCCGACTCACAATGATGCCAAGTTCTTGAAGCACTCCGTCATCCGTGGAGATTCCATCCGTTTCGTGTAGGAAGACAAAGGAAAGTGCACGCCCGACTCAACCCGAACTTTTCTTAAGAGAGTTCCGTCGTGTAGCCTTGCCCTGAGTACGCCGAAGGGGGGTCCTTAGCGGTTAAGTTCTTCTGCCTTTGGAAAAAGCAGCGAGGCCAGCACCGAGATCCCCAATACCAGCACGACTACAGCTAGAGCCACGACAGTCGGAATCTCGTAATAGTGCGAGACCAGCATCTTCGCTCCGACGAAGATCAGCACTACCGAAAGGCCATAATGCAAGTAATGGAAAAACTCCATCATGCCGGCCAGCGCGAAGTACATCGATCGCAGTCCAAGAATCGCAAATACGTTGGATGTATAGACGATGAAGGCATTCAGTGTAATGGCCAGAATTGCGGGAATTGAATCCACCGCAAAAAGCAGGTCGGTGCTCTCCACCACCAGCAACACAATCAGCAAAGGCGTCGCGGATAAGCCGTCGCTGCGCACGAAGAACTTACCGCCAACATAATTTTTAGTTACCGGCACGAGCCTACGAAAAAGTCGCAGTACCGGATTTTTTTCTGGACGGATATCTGCATCTTCTTGACTTAACAGCTTGATTCCACTGTAAACGAGCAGTACCCCGAAAAAATAGACGATCCAATGAAACCTGCGGATCAGTCCTACGCCGGCAAGGATGAAAATTGCCCGCATGATGAGCGCGCCCAGAATCCCCCAGAACAGAACTTTGTGCTGCTGCTCGTTGGGTACTCGGAAATAACGGAAGATCACGAGGAAGACGAACAGGTTGTCCACGCTGAGCGAGAGCTCGATTACGTAACCTGTCACGAACTCGAGCGTGGCCGACCGTCCGTGCCAGAAATAGACGAGCACAGCAAAGGCGCCAGCCAGGGCGATCCACATCACACTCCAACCGAGCGCCTCGCGAAAACGGACGGTGTGCTCTCGACGATGAAAGATCCCCAAATCGAGAACCAGCATCGCCACCACGAAGATGTTGAAAAGAACCCAGAAAATAGCCTGGTTCAACAAGTACCCCAGAGATTCAAATCCAGCATACCCGCGAATTTGCAATCTTCAATTTCAATTGGCAAATTAAAAAGGCACTGCGAATCGCTAAATTGGAAATCGGCAATCGCCAGTCCTATTGTTTCCGCCCACGCTTCCCGCTTTGCCACTCCTTCCAGATCCCGAAGATCTTTAACTGTTCATCGAGATGGTTCTCACGCAAGGCCTGTTCAATTTGCGCGCGATTGAGCCGCGGACCGAGCCGCTCCGAAGCATTAGCAATGGCGAATACCACTGTGGCAGCTTCCGCCACATGCTTCTTGAGTTGAGGCAAGTCTACTTTGTCGAAGGTGTCGGAACTTGCATGATAATTGACCAGGTAATTCGCTTCTTCCTGGTTGGCTACCAGCGTGGGCACGCCTTCCAGCATGAAATCGAAATTATCCGTTCCCCATCCCGCGTCCGTGGTCAGCGTGGCCGCGTCAAACTGTTTCAGCGGCCCTACAATTGGGTTCGCCGCATTAACAACGTCTTTACGGCCACCCAGCGAAAACCCAGTGACCCGGCCAGTGCCGGCATCAAAAACCACGACACCGACCAGCTTGTCCAATACGTTCTGATGTGCTTTGACGTAGGCGCGCGAACCGAGCATTCCCTGTTCCTCGCCGGAAAAGAGTATGAAGCGAATGGTGCGCCGCGGCCGCAGGCCCGAAGCCTTGATAGCTCGTAGCGCGTCGATTACCATTGCGGCGTTGCAACCATTGTCCAGTGCGCCGGTGCCCAGTTCCCACGAATCCAGGTGCGCTCCTAATATGACAAATTCATCTGGATTCTGGCTGCCCCTGATTTCGGCGACAACATTGGCTGCCTTGATTGGTCCGCCGACCTGATTTGGAACCGCGAGATCTGCCCACACCGGGTGTCCGGACGCCAGGAGCCGCGCAATGCGTTCTCCGTCCTCCCGGGCCACCAATACCATCGGCAGGCGATCAATCTCGCCCTCTGTGGAGTTGGCGTGTCGATAAAGCAGATCGTGTTCGCGCGTCGCCATGAATGCAATCGCTTTGGCCTTTCCCTTCACCGCGACATCGATCACCGGTGGAGCTTGCAGGTACTCCCCGAAGAGATCCGCCCAGGTCTTGAGTACGTCCGAATGGACGAGGACAATTTTCCCTGAGATGTCGCCAGCTTTTTTGAACTCCTGCGCAGTTCCCATACCGACATCCAAGATAGGAACATGCTGCGCCGGCACCAGAGCTGGCGCCCATGCGATCGACACGGCACGCACTCGGAACTCGACCCTAGGAATCGAGCTCAGCTTGGGATCAACCGCCGTTCCAGTCGCTGAGACGCTCATCTGGGTTGCGCCTTCCGCCCATGAAGCTGCCGTCATGAAATCTTCTGTGTGGACGCTGTCCGCGCCCGCTGTTTTGAATGCTTCTACGCCCCATTCAACAGCTCGTTGCATGGCGGGTGTGCCTGGCACGCGACCGCCGATTTCGTCGGTGAGATGGCGCAGATTAGTTTCGAGAGACGAGGGTTTGAGCGCCTCGTTGATCAGACGGGTGGCGTCGGATTCCGGCCCAGCCGCAGCGCACGTGAGCACAAGTGGGGCGATACAGTAGAACAGAACTGCACGATAGAGTTTCCGCATATCTGCCGCATTAGAAACTAATTTCGCGAAAACGAAAAGAGGAAAGCAAAATCCGAGAAACGCTGCAGAGAATTGGCAAACGCAGTGTAGATTTCAGATTTCGATTCTAATCAACCCGGCAAAATAAGCATTCACTCTGCAATTATGCAATCTGAATCATCACTCTGAAATATTCAACTCGCAGCCTGGCATTGAGCGCAGCCGAAGGGTTTCTCCTAGGCTAGTTCTTCTTGTCCAGCATCCATATCGTTTCGAGGATCACGTTCCCGACGATCTCCAGACTTTTGGGGCTAAGTTTGTCGACAGTGTCCTGTGTCGTGTGGTGAAAGACGTTACCGTAGCCGTAATTCAGATCAATCATGTCGGCCACCGGAACCCCCCGACGGGCGAATGGCAAGTGATCATCTGCCACTCCAATGGTGCGGGCGAAGAAGTGTGACTGATAGCCCAATCGCACAGCAGCCTGCAAGATAAGGTCTTCCAACCATGGCGTGGAGTTCTGGTCGCGCTCGATGTTGAGATCAGCATCGCCGATCATGTCGGTCAGCAGGAAAGCCTTGATCTTCTTCAGCGTGCCGTCATTCTGCCATTTCTCGGCGAGGTGGCGCGTACCGTACAAGCTGTCGTTATCAGACCACTGCTTCACCGCCTCTTCCCCATCGGTCCAGAGCAGCCACACGCTGTAACCATCGCGTTTCTTGCCGCGCAATTGATTGGCGATTTCGAGCAGAATCGCGGTGGAAGACCCTCCATCGTTCGCCCCGACGTACCCCGTGTTGCGCAGCGGGTAATTCGTGTCGTAGTGGCCCGCAATGACTATGATGCCGTCCTTCGTGCCCGGATACTTGGCGATGATATTGCGGACTGGGAATTTCCCCTCAGGCGTGTCGGCGGTGAAGCTGTCGTATTCGACCTGGTCACCCTTAAGATGGGCAACGATGTATTGCTCCAGCTTCTTATGATTGGCGCTGCCGATCGGGCGCGCCCCGAAGGCCACAATTTCTTTAACGTACTGCATGGCGCGCGCGGCATTCACGGTAGGAGCCGGAGTGACGCCAGAATAAGTTTCATCAGGAGCGTTCATTAAGCTTGCCATCGCTTTGTGGTCGCTGACCGCGGGATTCGCATCCCGTGCCTGTATCGGGTTGTGGTCGCTGTCGCAGGCAAAAAGCGTCAGTAGGAGCAAGAGGCAAACCGCCAGCAGAACGATACCATGACGAACCTTGGTCAAGCTCGACCTCATCCTTATTCGCTTTTTGCTCGCCGTGCTCTGCGCTGCGCGGGATGGACCAGCCATGCGATAGCAATACTCAAGACGTAAAGCCCAACCATCGGCGCGGCGAAAATACACATGTTGAGGATGTCGGTGGTTGGCGTCAGGATGGCGGCAATGATGAAAATCACCAGAATGGAATAGCGCAAGTTCCGCCACATCCATCCCGCCGTGACAATCCCCATCAGCGACAGAAAAAATACCAGGATCGGCAACTCGAAGATCACGCCCATGCCGATGATGATGGTCAGAAACAGATCGGTATATTCCCCGATGGTAATCATCGGCGTGAACTGCTTGCCGTAATTGATCAGAAATTGCAGTGCCTGCGGATAAACCAGCTTGTAACCAAAATAGCCGCCAGCGAGAAACAGGCTCACGGTGGAGAACATAAACGGCATCACGTAGCGCTTTTCATTGCGGTAGAGGCCGGGCGAGATGAACAGCCACACCTGGTAGAGCACAAATGGTGATGCGACGAACAGCCCGGCGAGCAGTCCAATCTTCAAGTAAAGGTTAAAGGGTTCTGTGGGGTTCAGATAGACAAGCCTTTCGGCCATCCCATTGCGGCGCAGCGCCTCCATGATGGGCCGCTGCATGACTTCATAAATCGGCTCCGCATATCCCCAACAACAAAAGAAACCGACCGCCACTGCGATGATGGAATAAATAATTCGCCGCCTGAGCTCCTCCAGGTGGTCGAGGAAGCTCATAGCCGGCATGGGTTCTTTTCCCGGCTCGGTGGCAGGAGCTTCTGCAGCCATTTCAGGCATCGGGGGCCTTGACGATGTGGTTGTCTTCCCTCTCGGCAGGCGATATTTCTGTTAGGCTCCCGCCGGCTACGGCACCCTGGGGTGGGTGCGCGGGAGGCAAAATCTGGGGGGTCGTGTCACGTTCCAAGTTTGCGATTTCTGATTCGACCTGCGCCTTAAACTCGTTGCTGGCGCGCTTGAATTCGTTGAGTGCCCTGCCGATCTGGCGTCCAATCTCCGGCAGCTTCTTGGGCCCAAAGATGATAAGGGCCAGCAGGAAAATAAAAACCATCTCCGAGAAGCCAAGATTCATGCCCTCATGATACCGCCGGACTCGCATCGCCAGCAATCAGGTC